>JBCCLY010000418.1:0-4475 GCA_039026655.1 Cyanobacteria bacterium P01_C01_bin.38
ACACCACATTTATCTTTTCCTGGATCGAAACCTAAAATCACAGAATCGGAAGGTGAAAATTTACGGGAAGTCATATAAATACTACTGAAATATTACTAATTAAGACCGTTAAAATAGTTGATTTATAAAAGTTATTTTGATACTGTTCACTGTTCCCTATTTCCTATTTCCCATTCCTCACTTTACAGATATTGTTCTTATTAATTGGTTGCTTGAAAGTCTCTTCATCCTGTTCCCTGTTCCCTGTTCCCTGTTCCCTGTTCCCTACTCCCCACTCCCTACTCCCTACTCCCTAGATCATCTCAAGTACTAAAAACTATTTGTCCATTTAAAATTGCTACTAGTTTAACTTTTAACGGCCCGGCTCTGAAAGTATCTTGGGCGGCAACAGCTTTGATATCTAATGATTGATTGTACTGCCGTAATAATGATACAAATCGAATAATAGTACCATCTATTTGAATACTTTCTAAAATACCAGCATTACGTGCGCGGAATTGAGAAGCACTAATCAGTAATTCTAGTCGCTGGCTTACTTGTTGTGGTGTCATGTTTTGAGGATCTGCTGTAGTAGTTGCTAGCACCTCACCTCTTTGAAAGACTACTTGATTGGGTGCTGCATCAGCAAAAAATTCGATGCGTTTTTCTCCCCGAACATAATTTCCCGCAGAAAAAATTCGCACCACATATTCCCTACCATCATCAATCTGCTTGCTCAGTTGCTCAATTTGTTTTGCAGTGGCAAATAGAATTGATGGTTTATTATCTTTAGATAAATTACTTCCAGGCTCGCTTAATTTATTAAGAGCAGAAAGATTGGCTTCTTGCAATAGTTTAATTACTGCTTGTTTGGCAGCTTGGGGCTTTTCCACTCGAACTACTGCTTCAGCAATCACTTGTCCCCTTACTAAAGCTAGTTTACCCAAACGCAAATCTCGATTGGATTGCCCCAGTTTTGCCAGTTGCTGCTCTAAAGAAGCTTGCTGTCTTTCCAAATCCGAAAGCCGCGTTTGCTTTTCATTTATCACTTTAGTGCGCCGATCGATCATTTTCTGGCGTGCGGTAATTTCCGAATTGCGCTCTTGAATTTGTTTATCGAGTCGAGCAATTCTTTGATCGCGCTTTTCAATCGCTTGTTGACGATTGGCTAATTCGCGATCGCGTTTGTTAATTGCAGCTTCTGCTTGAGCTAGAGCTTTTTTGGCTTGTGCAATCAATCGCTTTCTATCTTGCTTAAGCTGTTGGCTTTCTGCCCTCAACTGCTCAAGTTCTTTGATTTTGTTGTCTCTCTCATCAATTGTGCTTTGCAACTCTTGACTGGCTTTTTTGTAGAGACTGGCAGCTTGTTCGAGTTTTGCTTCGGTACTTTGCAACAAAGCTTGAGTGCGGGCTTGCTGCTTGAGAGTTTTATTAAGTTGGGCTTGAGTTAATCGTTGCCTGGTGTTTGCAGCTTCCAAGGAGCGGTTAATTGCCTCTAATCTTTTTTGTGCTTGGGCTTGCTGCTTCCTAGCTTCGTCTAACTCTCTTTTAGTAATTTCTAAATTATTAGCCGTACCTTCAAGCTGCTCTCGCTTGCTTCGTAAATCTTTCTGAATATCCTCAAGCTTAAATACTCCATCACGTAATCCTTCATCAACCAAAAATAAACTTGCCAAAGTTGATGCCGAAATACCAACTCCCGTTAAAATCGTCACTAAAACAGCAGTCTTTTTGGGACGCAGGTTGAAAAGTGAGAGACGTTTCTTACCTACCCGCGTTCCAATTCGATCGCCGACGGTAGCAATTACGCCTCCCAAAATTAAAATTGCTGTTATCAGGATAAACGCGGTGGTCATAAAATCGTGCCGAATTCATCCTTACACATACAGTAGTCTACTTTCAGTTATTGTGTGTGAGAAAAGGCAAATAATGCAAGAGCTGAATATACCTAATTTTCATGTGTGTCAAAACTCGTTGCCAAAATAGCGGAGCAAACGTTATAAAGGCATTTCACCAGCGTTCAATCAGTGCAAAAAGCCCCATAAAGAAACTTCTTTAATTGGTAGCAGCCAAAATTCTTATCGATCTGCTACCAAAACAAAGGCATCTGTAATATTAACCGGCGGAACTTAGCCATTGCCGGTAAAATCGTTTCAGATGTATTTCAACAATTCATACTACCTTACCAATATAAACCTCCCTTTAATCGCTGCTATTAAACGTTAAATCTTTCAACACATTTTTAAGTAAATTGCCGACTTAAAGTAACAGGCTTGTGTACGGTAATCTTCTTTTTGTGTATTGAAATCATCTTTTTTTCTCGTAAATCGCCTAATAATCTCGTCACGGTAACACGAGTAGAACCAATTGCTTCAGCAATTGCTTGATGAGATAACTTTAAATCGATAGTTATTCCATCAGCACAAGGAACTCCAAAATCTCGGCACAAAATTAGTAAAAAGCTTACCAATCTAGAACCCATATCTCGGTGAGCAAGAGTTTCAATCATCATCTCTGTTTGCAATATTCGCGAAGAAAGTCCTCGCAGCATCAACATAGATAATTCAGGATTTTCTTTGAGCGCTTGCTCTACTTGTTCAATTGGAGCCGAGAGTAATTCTACTGGCGTGAATGCTACCGCATGATAAAACCGATCGGATTTGTTTCCTGTTAATAAGGATAAAACTCCAAAAACACTATTTTCTCGTAGCAATGCCACCGTTATTTCTTCTCCTGCCTCATACACCCTGGAGAGCTTCACGGCACCTTTGAGAAGAAAATAAACTCGTTCAGCTGGATCGCCCGGAAAAAATATAGTTTTGTTGCGTTCAAATGTTTCAACAACTGGTGGAAAAGCTCCAGTTGCCATTTGTCTAAACACATTTGCTAGGGCTTTATCTTGTGTCACAATCATCTCCCTTCCCCTACCCAATGCCGGAATAAATTAAACAGATTACCGTATAGTACACTTGAAAAATCAAGATTGCATTGTCAACGTTTTTGTACTTTCCTATACTTAACCTTTTAACCTCACTACTATTTGTTCATCGTGATACATAAATTTTAGCTTATGATAGCTACTAATTTTTAACATTAAATAGTTAGTTCATAGAAGTAAATTATTTAGATGAAGAAATATTTAAAATATCATAAAAAAAATGGTAATTAAAGTAGCAGAATTTTAACAACATTTATTATTTGAGTCTATAATTCGTATTTAAAAGTAAAATAAATTGCTGCTATATCTAGTATGCTCAACCATGAACCATTTTTGAATAGGTCATTTTTATGCTGGATCTAACTGGGAAAAAGGCGCTTGTTACAGGTATTGCTAATAACCGTTCTATTGCTTGGGGAATTGCCCAGCAATTACACAAAGCAGGAGCAAATCTTGGTGTTACCTACTTACCGGATGAGAAAGGAAAAATGGAAAAAAAGGTTAAAGATTTAGTCGAACCACTTTCTCCTAGTTTGTTTTTGCCATGTAATGTCCAAGATGACGAACAAGTAAAATCTACTTTTGATACCGTCAAGGATAAATGGGGTTCTTTAGATATTTTGATTCATTGTCTTGCTTTCGCTAAAAGAGACGACTTAACCGGAGGTTTCAGCGAAACTTCTCGCGATGGGTTTAATTTAGCTTTGGAAATTAGTGCTTATTCTTTAGCGCAATTAGCCAATGCTGCGAAACCTTTAATGTCGGAAGGAGGAAGCATTGTAACTCTTACCTACTTGGGTGGTGTGAGAGCAATTCCTAACTACAATGTTATGGGAGTTGCTAAAGCTGCATTAGAATCAAGCGTGCGTTATCTAGCAGCCGAACTCGGAGAACAAAAAATTCGTGTCAATGCAATTTCGGCTGGTCCCATTCGTACTTTAGCTTCAAGCGCGGTGGGTGGTATTTTAGATATGATTCATCATGTTGAAGAAGTAGCTCCCCTCAAACGCACCGTTACCCAGCTAGAAGTGGGAAATGCGGCAGCCTTTTTAAGTAGCGATTTAGCAAGCGGAATTACAGGGCAAGTTCTCTACGTTGATGCGGGTTATGAAATCATGGGAATGTAATCTTTAATTTCTGAAAATTTAATATTTAATGGTTCGTAGTAAGGACTTTAGTTCCATAAATTATGATGGGTAATAAAGTGTGTGGCGATGTATCGGTTGGATTTAGGACTAAAGTCCCAACTACGAACCTTAATTTACCCATAATAAGATAAATCAACAGATGGTCGGATTGAAGCAACGCCCATATTACTATATAGCGATAGCCGTTACTTCAATATCTTGATGATTTATGTAAAATAATGAATAGTAATGTAAACTTATCCATCTCCGAACAACAAAATTTTTTTGTAGTTGGTATTGGTGCATCCGCAGGGGGACTCCGCGCTTTAGAAGAATTCTTCGAGCATATGCCAACTGATAGCTCGGCTGCTTTTGTGGTGATTCAACACCTTTCACCAGATTTCAAAAGCTTGATGAAAGAGTTGCTAGGG
>JBCCLY010000419.1:0-4457 GCA_039026655.1 Cyanobacteria bacterium P01_C01_bin.38
ATTATTTGAAGTTTCCATTGATGAAAACTCGCGAATTATTACTGTAAGTACTAAAGGTTTATCACCTGAATTAGCAAAAGTACGTACAAATAATCTGATAACTTTATATCAACAGCGACTTAAAGAACTTCGTCAGCAAAATCGTTTATCAAAAAGAGAGTTTAGCGCGGTTGAGTTAGAAGAAGCTCGCAATAATTTGATGTCGGCACAGCAAGCTTTAGCGGAATTTAAACAATCTAGTGCTTTAGTTGATGCGGAAGAACAAACAAAGGCAATTGTAACTACAATTGATAATTTAACTAAGGCTCAATTAGAAGCAATATCCCAGGCTGAATACAATCGGAATCGCGTTAATACTTTGTCGAATATGTTGAGTATGAACTCTAATCAAGCGATTCGTTCTT
The DNA here is from genome assembly GCA_039026655.1 of Cyanobacteria bacterium P01_C01_bin.38. Classification (GTDB taxonomy): domain Bacteria; phylum Cyanobacteriota; class Cyanobacteriia; order Cyanobacteriales; family Nostocaceae; genus Rivularia. Next base: position 405 of record JBCCLY010000419.1, read on the forward strand.
TGAGCTTAGGTGAAAATAGAGACTATCAATTTATGAGAGGTAAGCTAGCAGAAATAAAAGCAGAACTATCTGGTTTACGTACTAAGTATACTGATAATCATCCTGTAGTTAGAGAACTTTTGCAGCAAGAACAAGTAATATCAAATCAGATACAAAATCAAGTTAATAAAACTGCTGGCGGTATTCCAATCGATACTACCGTAAGCGGTGAAGGTGAAGGGCGTGCTGGCTTAATTGAACAATTAATTTTGGCAGAAACTGAAGCTTCCGGTCAACAACGCCGCGCTCAACTGATACAAAATCAAATAAATCAATTAACAAATAATTTAAATTCAATCCCTCAACAACAAAAAAGATTATTAGAACTTCAACGCAGTGTTGATGTTGCTGAAGGAGTTTATAAAGGTTTAGTTGCTCAAGTACAGCAAACCAACATTGACGTTTTTGATGTTTATCCAAATGTAGAAATATTAGATTCACCAAGAGCTAGCAACAAACCTATTTCTCCTAAAAAATCTTTGATGATTTTAAATGCTTTATTGGCAGGAATAACTGGCAGTATTGCTTTAATGTTACTTTTAGAAAGACGCAACCCATTATTAAGTCCGAAAGATTTGCAGAATCTGGAATTCCCGATGGTTGTTTCTATTCCTCGACTCCAGAATGCGGAGCTAACATCTGATAATGATGACAAAGAAGTAAAATTTCAACGTCTTGCTTCAGCTCTGAGTTTACAACCTTTAAATAACCGCCATCTTTTAATTACCAGCGCGATGGAAAGCGAAGGAAAAACTACTGTAACTTTAGGGTTAGGAAAAGCTTTAGTAGAATTAGGTTTTCGAGTGCTGGTAGTTGATGGAGATTTTATCCGCGCAGAATTAACTCAAAACTTGGGTTTCACTCAAGAGTTAAACATTACTAACGATGTTATCTCCATAGCACCGAATTTAGATTTACTACCTGCAACACCACGAAGCGGCAAAATTGTGCAAATAGTATCTCAAGGAAGATTCCAACAAGCGCTAGCAGACGCAGAATCTCATACTAAATACGATTATGTTCTAGTTGATACCGCTCCAGTCACCGCTACAACAGCTACAGCATTAATGACGGCTCACATCAAAAATGTACTGTTTGTTGTTAAACCGGGTATGAGTTTTAGTAACTCAGTACGCGATAGCTTGCAGCAATTGATGGAACATCAAGCTCAAGTATTAGGTTTAGTTGTTAATGGTGTGGAAACAGATGCTAAGCCTTATAAGCTGCGGTTAATCAATGAACAATTAACAATTAACAATTAACGATTTTGTGCGATTTCCCGGCTGTTATTGATAAAGGTGCAAGCTGATTCATATATTAGCCGGGTAATTCTATTTGCTACTTAGATCCCAAAAGGTTTGTAGTTGGCGCTTTAGCGCTCTGAGGACTAAAGTCCCAACTACAAACTAGTAAGAAGTATCATATTTACTACAATATATTTGCATATATTAGAAATACACCTAATATGTAAAAATAAATGCTTCTCAAAACTACGTATAAGAAAATAAGCTTATAAACGTAAATAGCTCTTTTTACCCGCCTACCATTTTAATTAGACGGGTTTTTAAGTCTTTGATTATTTCAATAAATATTGATTTAACTATTAGTCTATATGCAACATTTTTTACTTTGCATCTTTATTTATCAGTAGTTTATTCGGATAGTCATAAGAAATAACAAAACCATTTTTAATTACAGCCAGAAAAAATGTATGATAAATTACTTGACAGAAAATTTATATTAATTATATTGGTATTTATAGAGACTGATTTTTATAGGTTGCTGTTTCTACCAGAGTAAGTCTATTTTTATTTTTGTGCCATTTTTTAATCTATACTTGTGCCAAAAAATAGCGTCTTGAAATAAAGAATTTTGCATTTCACTTCCCATTGCACTTAGACGTAAGGGCATGGTGTTTTTTTGAGTATCGAACTATATCATCCAATTCTATGTTAACCCTGATGCCAGGGGTTGATTTTGAGAACAGACATATTGATTCCGTTTGTGTTCCCTAGTATTAGTTAAGCAATAATTGTCGCTGTATTGCTTGGTATTTTCTGCCAAAGCAAGATTTAAACTGGCGATTGTTTTGTAAGGCATTTGCTCAAGATACATAACTAATTCGTCTTGCATTTTTGTTGATGAAGTTGTTTTGTATCGATCGATCAAACCTATTTATAGGTAATAACAAATGAAAAATTTGACATCTCGGCTAGTATCTCAAATTGATGATAATGACGTTCGTGCAAAATTAAGCGGTGAAACCATAGATATTACAAAATCACAAAAAGTTACGGCTTTAAGCGTGTATTTGTTAGGACGACGAATTGATTGCATGAATATCCCCTCAATAGTAGAAGCCGTTCGCAAGGCTTGTACGGAAGGCAAGCAAATAGTCTTAGCAAATTACAATATTCACGGCTTCAATTTATCGCTACAATTCCCTTGGTTTCATCAGTTTTTGCAAAGCGCAGATATTACAAACTGTGATGGAATGGGAATATTGAAGGCGATCGCCTTTATGGGTTTAGATTTACCTTTAGATTATCGAGTTTCCTATACCTTGTTAATGCCCAAAATATTGGAAAGTTGCAATAAAAATGAATTTTCAGTATTTTTGTTGGGTGGAAAGTCCGATAATTTACAAGCTGCCGTTAATAACCTGAAAAAGAAGTATCCAAATGTTCGTTTTGCCGGACATCATGGATATTTTGATAAAGAGTGTCCGCAAGCCAATCAGGCTGCCGTAGAGCAAATAAATCAGTTTAAACCCAATATTTTGATCGTAGGTATGGGTATGCCAATTCAAGAATATTGGGTACAGCAGCATCGTCATAAATTACAGGCAAACACTATCATGCTTGGTGGAGCGATTATCGATCGCATGGCTGGAATAGTTCCTGACTGTCCGAATTTCATCTCAAATTCTGGTTTTGAGTGGCTTTATCGTCTGATGCGCGAACCCAAACGTTTAGCTGCTCGGTATTTGTTAGGAAATTCGGCTTTTGCGCTACAGATTGCTTTAGCAATTTTCAATAAGTCGCTTTTGCGAGTAGAGCTTACCCCAAAGGTAGAAACATTAAGTTCGTAGTTGCGCTTTAGCGCCTCCGGATTCCAACGTTGCGCTATTGTGCGACTATGTATTGATGAGACTTGGCTGGGAATGCTAAGGCTTAAAGCGCTTTACAATACTGCATCCGGAGTTGTTGAAGTGTTACGAATTTTGGCGCTGTAAACGAAGTTTTCTCGAAGAGTAGCGCAACTACGAACGAACAATACAAAACTAGGAGGGCATTTGAAACCTTTAGTTAGTGTAGTGATTCCCACTTTTCACAGAGCGGAATTAGTAAAGCGTGCTGTCATGAGTGCATTAACGCAAACTTTGCTTGAAATAGAAGTAATAGTCGTGATAGATGGAATAGATAAAGACACAAGTTCAACGCTGTGTGAAATAAATGATTCGCGACTGCAAGTAATTGAATTATCTACAAATCAAGGAGCCTGTTATGCTCGCGATTTTGGTGTTAAATCTGCTGTTGCAGAATGGATTGCTTTTTTAGATGACGATGATGAATGGATGCCGCTAAAGTTGGAATTACAGCTTGAGACAGCAAAGGCTTCTGATTATAAATTTCCTATTGTCAGCAGTTATTTAATTGCTAAAACACCACAAGGTGAATCGATTTTCCCTCGTCGGCTTCCTAAAAAAACAGAGCATCTATCTGAATATTTGTTTGTTCGCAATAGCTTATTTATGGGAGAAGGATTGATTCAAACTTCAACCATATTTACTAAGAGGGAGTTGTTACTCAAAGTCTCTTTCGATAACCATCTCAAGAAACACCAGGATTGGGATTGGATTTTACGGACTATTTCCCTTGAAGATGTAGAATTAGAATTTGCACCTCAAATACTTGCAATCTGGAACTTACAAGGAACGCGCCAAAGTTTGAGTAAAAGCTTTTCTTGGCAATCTTCACTTAACTGGATTCAGAGCAGACGTAATTTAGTTAC
>JBCCLY010000420.1:0-4446 GCA_039026655.1 Cyanobacteria bacterium P01_C01_bin.38
CAAATCAACTCTTCCATCGCCTTTTGCAAATCATTAGTAAAATCCCCAACCGCAATCCTTGCCGCTTTACGATTCTTTTTATAATCCTCAAATTGATCGGAAATAGAAAGCGGCTCTCCGATAGTAATTTTCGCTTTTTGTTTACCCAACTTTGGACGCTTAAAAGGATTACCTCCTTTTATTCGAGCTACCACATCCCATAAAATTAATGTGGTTTCAGCAAATCTTTCTGCCGTGGGTTTTTCCCTAACATATTTACCCGTTACTGCAACAAAGCTTTCCACCAAACGCATATGCCACATTCTTAAATTAGCTTCTTCTGCAACTCTATCTGCTAATCTTTTTTCGATGGTAGATAATGATTTAATATCTCTAAAATCTTCTCTAAAAATATAGTTCCAACCAGCTTGTTCAACTCTCCGACAGCGGTCGCTAAAGTTACCTTTTGGCAACAAATCAAAGTAATCTTCCGATACTTTCAAAGCACTATCTAATAATGATTTTAAACGTGTGGCTATCGCTTCGTTACCATCGCTAGTGTCTGTCTCTGTGATTTTTAATTCTGGTGAATAATGGTAAAAACGCTTGTAAAAGTCTTCCATGACAGTTAATAAATGTTCTGCCAAACGAATTAATCTCGGATAAAGGGTTTCTTGCGGTAAAGCTTTATCAAATCCGTTTTTATCTACTTCCAAACCGCTGACTTCTTCTAATTCGCTTAATAATTTATTTATCGATTCCCAAGGTGGATTTACATAACTATATTTAATTCCAACTGGTAAAATAAGAACTTTCTCGTTACGTTCAGCTTTTTCTAAATCTTCGGCACACCAAAAGCCTAATTGTGCGATTCCTGGTTCTAAAGGGCTAATAATCTCTGAAAGTCCATTTGTACCTCCTTCAGGTGCAGCACCAATAGGAAAATCTGCTTCTGCAAACAAATTACGAGCCGATCTTAATCCCGTCCAATCTGCTTTACCTCTCTGTATTGGCGTACCACCCATGCGCGATAAAAACCAGCCAATATGGGAACCAGCCCAAAGAGGAATTCCCCTATCGTAAATAAAATGCGCGTGTACTGGATAATTTAATTTGATTCCTTCTTGTCGAGCTACTTTGGGGACGATATGAGATAGCAAATAACCCAATGAAAAAGGATCTTCTACTTGAGGATGGCGGAATGCGATCAAGAAACGAATCTTTTTTTGCTGAAATTCGCTGACTAATTTTACTAAAGTTTTGACGTTTTCTGCTTCAATTTGACTAAGGATAGTTTGCGAGCGTATCCATGCTGGCAATAATAGCTGGGTAATTCGTAAGACAGATGGATTAAATTTTGGAGGAATAAATTCTAAAGGTGCTTGTGCGCGATCGATACCAAGGGACAAATTTTTCTCCTTTAATAGTTATCAGTGAACAGTGAACAGTTAACAGTGAGCAGTGAGCAGTTAATCAATAAAAGTGGTTAATAGTTATTTTTAGCACTCAATTACGTCTGACAACTATCAAGTTTTGGATAAATGTAAAACTAATTATTTTCTGTAGGAATATAAAATGTTTTTTTGAAGCTGGTGGAATCATTTATTTATGAAAAATTAAATATAGGATTCCTCCGCAGATTTTTGTTAGCGTAGCGTGCCCGGAGGGCATAAAAGTCTCAGTACACTTTCTGTTCCCTGTTCCCCGTTCCCTTTCTCAAAAAATTATTATGTCCTAACGGACACGCTACGCTAACAATATTCAAACCGGATTCCTATAGCTATAATCTAAAATTCTTGTAAAATAGGCATCTTGTCCGTCCTAATTATAGAAATTGCATTTGAAACCGCTTTTACACTAGGTTTACAAAAAAGTCATTTCCTGAGTATATTTCCTGAGTGTATGAAATAAAAATTATCCAATCTGCAAAGAGGAAAAAAGATGCGATTATCAAAAATGTTATTTGTTACACTTCGAGACGATCCAGCCGATGCTGAGATTCCCAGTCATAAATTATTGGTTCGTGCTGGTTATATTCGTCGCATCGGTAGCGGTGTTTATGCTTATCTTCCTTTGATGTGGCGGGTTTTGCAAAAGGTTTCTCAGATTGTTCGTCAGGAAATGAACGCTACTGGGGCAATGGAATGTCTTTTACCTCAAATACAACCTGCCGAATTATGGAAGGAATCGGGACGCTGGCATACTTATACTAAGGCTGAGGGTATCATGTTTTCCCTTACCGACCGCCGCGAGCAACAATTAGCACTTGGTCCCACTCATGAGGAAGTAATTACTACGGTTGCACGAGATACGATTCGCTCTTATCGTCAGCTACCAGTACATCTCTACCAAATTCAAACCAAATTCCGCGATGAAATTCGTCCCCGCTTCGGCTTAATGCGCGGCAGAGAATTTATTATGAAAGATGGTTATTCTTTCCATGCCTCGGAAGAAAGCCTCAAAGAAACTTACCAAGATATGTATCAAGCTTACAGCAATATGCTGCGGCGTTGCGGCTTAGAATATCGCGCTGTAGAAGCGGATTCCGGTGCAATTGGTGGTTCGGGTTCAACGGAATTTATGGTTTTAGCGGAAGCCGGAGAAGATGAAGTTCTTTATACCGATGATGGAAAGTATGCTGCCAACGTAGAAAAAGCAGTTTCTTTACCTCCAGAGGCAGAAATTTCTAAATTTACTAGTTATGAAAAAGTAGAAACTCCTAAAACCGAGACAATTGAGAAGCTTTGCAAAACTCTCGAATGTTCTCCTACCCAAATTGTCAAAAACGTTCTTTATCAAGCTGTTTACGATAACGGTACTACTGTATTAGTTTTAGTAAATATTCGAGGCGATCAAGATGTTAATGATGTTAAGTTGTATAACGAATTAACTAAATTGGCTTCTACTTATAAAGCAAATTCGATTTTGAGTTTGGAAGTACCCAGCGCCGAAGCACAAGAGAAATGGGCGGCGAAATCTTTACCTTTGGGCTACATTGCGCCAGATATTAGTGACGAATATATTAAATCGTCTAAAGAAGTTAATCCAAAGTTTTTACGCTTCGTAGATAAAACCGCAGTCGATTTAAAGAATTTTGTTACTGGTGCTAACGAATCCGGTTTTCATGTATTTGGTGCTAATTGGGGAGAACAGTTTATGCTACCAGAATTAGTAGTAGATATACGTACTGCAAAAGTTGGCGATCGCTCTCAACACGATTCAACCCAAACCCTTAAGTCTGCTAGGGGTATAGAGGTAGGACATATTTTCCAATTGGGTAATAAATATTCCAAAGCAATGGGAGCAACTTATACTACCGAACAAGGTAAAGATGAACCTTTGGAAATGGGTTGTTATGGTGTGGGTGTTTCGCGGATGGCTCAAGCTGCTGTAGAGCAATCTTACGACAAAGATGGGATTATTTGGCCGGTTGCTATTGCTCCCTATCATGCAATTGTGACGATTCCTAATATCAAAGATGATAAACAAGTAGAAGTCGCCGAGAAACTTTACACAGAAATGAATCAAGCTGGTATTGAAACCCTTCTCGACGATAGAGGCGAGCGTGCGGGAGCTAAATTTAAAGATGCCGATTTGATCGGTATTCCTTATCGGATTGTCACCGGAAGGGCGATCGCCAACGGTAAAGTCGAAGTTGCCGAGCGAAAAAGTAGCGACTCTTACGAAATTGCCATTGATGAAGTTGTATCTACTTTGAAGCAGAAAATTAAAGATGAATTATGATTTGTAATTTGTGAATTCATATATTCTTGTGATATGGGCTTCTAATCAATCTTTCAAGCATCACATTTTACAAGTATTGGTGCGTTGCGCTCCGCGACAACGCACCCTACAAATGTACTTCACCTTCGATGAAATATGCTGTAAATAAAAAAAACATTAAAAGCTGGTATTCGTTGAATTTTTACATAGCAATCACTTGCAAGTTCAAATTGAATTACGTTCGGACTCCAAGCAAAAATCTTTGTTAATAAAGGTAGAAACCAAGATAAATATTAACAAAGCCAGACAAATTAACTTTTTTGAAACAGCGGTAACTGTAAATGAGGAACAAGTTGCGCCACAATTCGTTAAAGGAATTGTAAAAAACCTGGCAGCAAAGACTTGATTTACGTAACTAGGAAGGTGACGGACTTTTAATAAGAATTCTAGAATTAAATATAAGACCGTCCTAATTATAAATTGCGGCTTTTGTGCGAATAAAACCGTCTTCCCTTCTTAGTGGAAAACCCCTTTCCCCCGTCAGAGCGCGTTATCTACCAAGCCCCTCACACAGGTACAGGTACTATCTCAGCCCATAAGCGAAGGTGTCAGATGACAGAGCAAAGAAAAAATAATGGTATATCCTCCGGTGTCGTAGCAGCAGTTGCAGCAGCAACAGTTGCAGTAGCTGGTGTTGCGGGTTATTTCGCGATGAATCCCGGCGATAATCCACCTGATGACCGC
>JBCCLY010000421.1:0-4445 GCA_039026655.1 Cyanobacteria bacterium P01_C01_bin.38
ATTTTTTCTAAACCTGAAATAGCATTTATGACTGCTACCTATATTAGATATCGAATAAATTAACATAAATAAATACTGCTATATAGCATTTGGGTAAATAACGATTTAATTATTTAGTCCTTCTACCTATCTCTTACTGGTTTATCATTGTTATGATTTTCAATGCCAACTCAAATACCATTTTCTTCCGTAATCAATAGTTATACATGGAGGTAACAGTTATGAACCCATATCATAAATTGTTTAATTCGCAAAAAATATTAAAACAACCGCTTAGTTCTCAAGAAGCAGTGGCGGCAATCGCAATCGTAACTGTATCAGCCGATTCGTCCTTGGAAGATGTAGATATAGAATTTTTAGTTGATATACTTTGGGGATTTGAGATTTTTGAAGAATATTCGGATGAAGATTTATTAGAAATGCTTGATAAACTTCTAAATTTAGCCGAACAAAATGGAGGAGGGGCGCTTTTTAATGCTGCAAAAGAAAAGCTTAAGGGTGATTTTTTAGAAGATGCTTTTGCCGCTGGGGTTAGTGTCGTTTTAGATGAAGAAGAAATACAAATTCCGCGAGCAAAAATACCGTTAATTAAAAGTTTACAGCAAGCTTTAAAAATTGATAACGAAGATGCCGAAGAAATTATCGAAGATGTAATTGCTGCCTTTGAGGAAGCGGAATTAGAAGAATTGCTTGATGACGAGGATGAAACAATAGTTGATATAGCCTTTAGTATAGAGGAATATGATTCACCTCATGGTAATTTTACCGTTCCGGTTCCGGTAGATCCCCATCTAGGCGGTAAAGTTCAAAGTCAAGAAAATACAGTTAGCTTTTCTGATGATGAAGGTACTTTTTTACGAATAGATTATTATTCTCTACCTTCTAAACAGATGGAAGAAATGGAAGTTATTGGGCAAGAGTTATATTTGAAATCTACTCTTGTCAATAAATATGTTCCTGAAGAAATAGTTGCAAACTTGCCGGAAGCGCAAGTTGAATACAGCGAGTACATGGCAAAAATCTTTGAAGGTTCTTATTTCATATTGTTGTATATGCCTGGAGGTTCAAGAATTTCTAAAACAGGAAACAATGGTACGGCAACAAAATTAGATGCCTATCGGGGATTAATTGCTTTTATTAACGGTGATTTTCTTTATATAGTTAGCAGTCAACGTACATTTTTAGATGGAAGAACTACTAATTTTATGAAGCAAGAAGCCGTTGCACTCAAGCAGATAATTTTAGATTTTGTTGAAACTATGGAGTTTCATTAGGAAAAGGGAGTAGGGAGTAGGGAGTAGGGAGTAGGGAATAGGGAACTGGGAACTGGGAATAGGGAACGGGGAATGGAAATATCAAAATAAAGCCGTTTCATAATCTAAAATACAAAATCAAAACCCCACATCCGTTGCCAAAATCCCACATCCGTTATCAAAACCCCACATCCGTTATCAAAATCCCACATCCGTTATCAAAATCCCACATCCGTTATCAAAACCCCACATCCGTTATCAAAACCCCAAATCCGTTGCCAAAACCCCACATCCGTTATCAAAATCCCATATCCGTAACCAAAATCCCACATCCGTTATCAAAATTCCACATCCATAACCAAAATCCCACATCCGTTATCAAAATTCCACATCCATAACCAAAATCCCACATCCGTTGCCAAAATCCCACATCCGTTATCAAAACCCCAAATCCGTTATCAAAACCCCAAATCCGTTGCCAAAATCTTCAAGTCAAAATAGTTCCACCCATCAACCGTTCATAACGGTATTTCAATTCTTCCTGCATCAATTTCCACCGCTCTAAACTAGCGTCTTTTTCTATTACTTTCTCTGCTGCTTGACGGGCTAAAGTTAATATTTCTTCGTCTTCTACTAAGCTTGCTAAAGTAAAGTCTGGAATACCCGATTGTCGTGTCCCCAAAACTTGTCCGGGACCTCTAAAACGCATATCCATTTCTGATATAAAAAATCCGTCTTGAGATTGTTCTAATACTTTTAATCTTTGCTGAGCGTCGGCACTACGAGAGCCGCTGACTAACAAACAAAAGGATTGCGCTGCTCCTCTACCAACACGCCCCCGCAACTGATGCAGTTGTGACAAACCAAATCTTTCCGCGTTTTCAATTAGCATCACGGTTGCATTAGGAACGTCTACACCAACTTCTACCACGGTAGTTGAAACTAAAATTTGTGTTTCTCGATCGCGAAATTTGCTAATTGCTTCATCTTTATCGGCGGAACTCATTCTTCCATGTAGCAACCCTACTCGAAATTCTGGAAATACTGCTTCCTGTAACTTTTTATGCTCCTCTACGGCAGAACGTACATCTAATTTTTCTGATTCTTCCACCAAAGGCAACACTACATAAACCTGCCTTCCCTGAGCAATTTCTCTGCGAATTAAATCGTAGGCTTGAGGGCGATCGCCTGCTTTCAAAGCTGTAGTTTTAATCTTCTGTCTTCCCGGCGGCAATTCATCAATTTGACTTACATCTAAATCGCCATGAATAGTTAATGCTAAGGTTCTGGGAATCGGAGTTGCTGTCATTGTTAAGACGTGAGGCTGTTCGCCTTTTTGCTGCAACTTGGCTCTTTGCTCCACTCCGAAGCGATGCTGTTCGTCAATTACCACCAAACCCAATCGGTGAAAGTTAACGGGGTCTTGAATTAAAGCATGGGTACCCACTAAAAGCGGTAATTCTCCGGTTTCTAACTGCGCGTGAATTTGTCTTCTTTTTGCAACTTTTGTAGAGCCTGTAAGTAAATCCACTGGTAAATGCAGCAGACTAAACCAGCTAACTAACTTACGGTAATGCTGTTCTGCTAAAACTTCCGTGGGAGCCATCAAAGCCGCTTGATAACCCGATTGAATCGCGGCAAGAATCGCTACTACTGCTACAACGGTTTTACCAGAACCCACATCTCCCTGTACCAAACGATTCATGGCTGCGGGTTTTTGTAAATCGGTGAGAATATCTTGAATAACTCTCTCCTGTGCCCCCGTCAATTTAAACGGTAATATCTCATGAAACTGCTGCAATAACTCACCTTTCGGCGCAAGAATCGCACTTGTTTGCACTTCACGGGCTTTTTGCTGGCGTTGCAGTAAACCCAATTGCAAATAGAAGAATTCATCAAACACCAAACGACGACGTGCCGCTCGCAAACTATCGCTATCGGGAGGAAAATGAATATTGTTAATTGCGTCTTTCAACTCCATTAACTGATATTTCTTCCGCAAACCTGGCGGCAAAGGTTCCTTTAAAAGCGCGGTTGCCGGTAAAGCAGCAATTACCGCTTGTCGTACCGTACTCGCAACAACTCCCTCAGTCAAAGAATAAACCGGAACAACTCTACCCACAGTCAGCGATTCGATTTCATCCTCTGGATTCGCTAAAACTTCCAACTCAGGATTATCAAGAGTTAACCCGTACTTACTTTCCTTTACCAAACCGCAAGCAGCCACAGTACTACCTTTAAGGTAGCGACGCTTCATACTTTCTTGCCAGCCGCGATTGCTATAGCGATTTCCTGCGTAAAAACGACTAATTTTTAAAGTTCCAGAATTATCTTTTAAATCAATTGTTAATATTGATAATTTCTTATTTTTAGGGCTAAAAAAACAATCACAGCGCTTCACAGTTGCCACCAAAGTTACCGTTTCACCTGCTTGTAACTCCGCAATACATACTTGGTTCGCGTAGTCAATATGGTCGCGAGGAAAGTAATATAGTAAATCGCGCACCGTAGATAAACCAAGACGCTGTAATTTAGCCGCCTTTTTAAACCCAATATTTGGTAAATCGATTAGTTTTTGGTTTAATCCCGGCGCAAGTCGGCGACTTACCTCCGCAACCACTTTAGTCTTAGGAACTTGAATAACTCTTGGCTTCGGAGAATTCGCTTCATCATTTGCCCTTTCCTCTTGCTGCAAACTATAAAGATAGCGGCGAGCTTCCGCCACCAAATGCTGTCTACCCTCAATTTCCAGATTTGGATAATTTGCAAACTTAACAGAAAAATCCAGCCAGCGGCGACGCTCTTCGCTAGGTAAACCAGCAGGAAACTTACCAAAAGTCAAAGTCAGAAACTCATTGAAGAGAAATTGCTTACCTTCCAAATTAATAAAACCCCGTTCCGTTTCCACCGACAGAGCTTTTTGCAATCTTATCCAATCTGGTTTTTCGTCAATCATTTGCGGTTAGTTGTTAGTGGTTAGTTGTTAGTTGTTAGTTGCTAGTGGTTAGTTATTAGGCACAAATAATTAATCAACTCTTAACTCATAACTCATAACTCCTAACTCCTAACTCCCAACTCCCAACTCCTAACTCCTAACTCCTAACTGTTTTCAGTCTTCGTACCAGCTTGAGCGCCAAGCGCCTTCAGCAGAAGCGATGGAATGTTCTCGCTGTTTCCTTTGGTACTCTCTTC
>JBCCLY010000422.1:0-4444 GCA_039026655.1 Cyanobacteria bacterium P01_C01_bin.38
CATTTCGGAGATAAGTCTGTGAATACTAAAAACAAACGCTGTCTACCGAATTCTATTCTCCTCGGTAAGTATAACATAAGGGTCAACTTATGGGGAGGGAATAATTCGTAGTTCGTAATTTAAAGTCATAAGGAAATTAGTACTATTAATTCCTTACTTATGAATTATCATATTTACCTCTATGTCAATATTGTTACTTGTTAAAATCAGTACTAAAGGCGATAGAAAATGTCATTACCTTGCCCAATTAATCAAAGCGTCATGTTTAACTTATCCGAATTATCATTAATATAATCACTATCTAATTTACATAACCAAGTAATTATACTTAATACAGCCTTGTAAATGTCCTCCCAACCAAGCAAAATCTAATAACCATCTGACAAGGCTTTCTTTATCTCGGACTTTTACTAAAAATTTTAGAGGAAGAATTACAGCGTCTTTTGACAAACTCCTCCATCTAATCAATTTAGGCATTCCCATCTGTTGATGTTTTTGATGCAGCAAAATATCGTAACAAGCTAATCTCCAACATCGACGGTACATACCTTTGACAGTATTACGAAATCGAAAATAAATGATTGCTTTTGATGCCGATTCCAGTTTAATGCCCGTTTTTTGGACTCTCCAGCAGTAATCTATATCTTGGAGTAGCAGCATCGATTCATCAAAGCCACCAACTCGATCGTGAATTGAACGTTTAATACCAAGATTATTCCCTGCTGCATAAGGAAAATATGTGTAATCTTTGATTCCGTTAGCTTCTCTAACTCCACAGCATTTTACTATCCACGGTTCGTTCAATTTTGAATAATCGCTATTACCTGCTACAAAGTCATGTTTCGAGAGTGCTTCTATCATGGCTGCTACCCATCCTGGAGTAACTTCATCATCAGCATCGCAAAATGCTAAATTTGAGGACATTGCAAAACTTGCCCCTACATTACGAGCATGAGCAGAACCTTTTACTGCTGATGCATCAACTATACGTAGGTTAGGTAAACTATGTTGATATTGCTTGACAATATTTAAGGTTTCATCTGTTGAGCCATTTTCAGCAACAATAATTTCCCAAGGTTCCAAGCATTGCTGTTTAGTTAAAGCTTCTAATTGAGCCGCAATAGTATCCGCTGCATTAAAGCATGGAATCACAACACTTAGCTTCATAAAAACTTGTTTTGGTAGATTTGTTTGATTTTTATATTTGAGCAATTTAAAAAAATTAAGGTTTCTTTTTACACGATTTAATGTCAGAAAAAATACTTTACATCTTTAAATTGGCAATATAAATTGGCAATATTTGTTTACCTACTTTAAAACATACGATCAAAACCTGTTAACAACCTTTAAAGAACCATGTTTTTTTGGTAAAGATAGTTAAAATAAATTATAATCCGTAAGTTCTTTTACCTAAAAAGTTCAGGTACTTATAAAGGTTTTAGAACTTTTTATCAAATAATTAAAAACAGGGTACTATGGAAGTTAATCAGATTTCGGATACTACATCTGACGCGAACGTTGCCGAAAGTAAATCGCTAACGCCAGAACAGTATCGTAAAAAAATGCAGCGGCGTAAGGAAGTGCAAGACCAAAGAATCGCAGACGCTTCTCTGGAAAAAGGTTTAATTGTTGTCAATACTGGCAATGGTAAGGGAAAAACTACGGCATCGTTAGGAATGGTGTTGCGCTCCCTCGGACACGGTTATAAAGTGGCAATTATCCAGTTTATCAAAGGTGCTTGGGAACCTTCTGAAAAAAAAGCATTTAGTACTTGGAAGGAAAACGGTCAGCTAGTTTTTCACGCAATGGGTGAAGGATTTACTTGGGAAACTCAAGACCGCGATCGCGATATTGAAAAAGCCCAAGAAGCATGGGACAAAGCATTGGAATATATCCGCGATGAAGAGTATAAATTAGTACTTCTAGATGAGATTAATATAGCTATCAAATTAGGTTATTTAAGAGTTGAGGAAGTATTAAGTGGATTAGCACAAAAACCAGAAAGAAATCATGTCATATTAACGGGTAGAGGGGCACCTCAATCATTAATAGAACGAGCCGATTTAGTTACCGAAATGAGCTTAATCAAACATCCTTTCCGCGACCAAGCTATTAAAGCACAACCGGGAATTGAATATTAGTAAGTTAGGAATTAGGAGTTAGGAATTAGGAGTTAGGAGTTAAGAGTTAAGAGTTAGGAGTTAGGAGTTAGGAGTTGAAAATTGATATGCAAAAACTGCCAATTAACAATCAACAACTAACAACTAATACCTATTGAAAATTAGCTTTACAGGTTTGCAAAATATTTCGATCTTCTTTACTTACGGCATCAAGCTGGTAATAATCTTGCAATGTAACCGAGTAAGCATAATTAGCTAACTGGTTTTCATCTTCTTTGGGCAACCTATCTGTTGAAGCTACTTGAGTTGGATTAATATCGCCAGCATAACCTTTAACTGTCATGGCGATTTCTCCCGTTCTGTTAAGATCGCCTTGAAAGCAATTGAATTCGGAAGCAGGCATATACATTCCACCAACAACTTTATTGGCTTGTTTTTCAAAGACTATATATCCTTTACCAATTTCTCCGGCTCGTTGCGAACTTCCATAAAGAAATACGCCATCACCTGTAGGAAAATTGTTAGCGGGAATAAGTCCTCTTACGGATGCTTTATCTGTATTGATTGTTTGATTGGAAGAATTAGTATCTAATTCTTGCCTTAGATTTTCATAATTAAAAGTATTTCGCTGTATCCAGGTATAAGTCTCGCCAGGAGATAAGCTCGTAGTGTCAGATAATGACTTAACAGAGGAACTGTCTAATACTTTCCGCAATCGTGCTTTTTTAGAAATTAATTCAGGATTAATATTTGCAACTTCATCCAAATGTGACGAAGATACTGGTTGGAGTCGAGCAATTTGTTTGGATAAAACTGGTTGAGCGCGTTGGGCTACTGCACCAACCGCTAGAAATAATCCCAGCAAAGGAAGTGCAAAACGACGAGATGGAACAATCTTCTTAATATTTTTTAACACCCAACTTCTCCTAGAATCTTAATGGTTATCTCTCAGGTAATGGTCTTCAATTTAACTAAGTGTTTTGATGAAATATACTGTTAAAACTTTAATTTATATTGTCCGGGGAAAAAACCGTAAACTCTTAAAAATTCTGTTTAATTTCTTTAGTTAACTTTATACTACCATTGCATAAGTATTCTCAGTTCATCCTAAAGGTTGAACCAAAAGGATGAGCGTTTGAAGTATTAAATAATTATTAAAATAGTCCGTTGAAAAGCTAGTTTTTAGTTTTTTCATCATTCTATTTACATATCTTAATTAGTCAAAACTTATTAATATAATTTGCCGAACGTAAATATGTTTAAATCCAGAAGCGTTATCTGATACGACTTTAAAGCATTACAGGTATTGACAAACTTATTTTTCATAGTTTAAAAAAATTATCATCGATCGATTATCTTTGAAGACATAACAGATATTAATCATTTGACAGTTTTAACAAGATACTTTATGTATAAAAAACTTTATAAACATATATTCTTTAGATAAGTATTAATTAATCATCCAGAAATTTGACTATATCTAACGATTAGATATGTTATCGAAATTTAATAAGAGCAGAAATTTAAATTGATTTAAATTAATTACTGTAGCCAACTCGTAATCATCACAAATTAGTAGTGAGTAAGAATAAACGTTGTTAGAAGAATCTTGCTTTAAAGCAGAATGCATGAATCTACAATTTTGATGGATAAGTTTTCTCTACTTCCTCTTCTCTATTCTCACCTCTGGTAACTAACTTGACTGACTATTACTACTTGTTCCATTTTTAACTACTTGCCACCACTCTAATATTCCCGAAAATTTATAGATAGATTTGAAGAACGAAACCCAGAGACTCCATCAGATAGGTTATGTAGGGTTTGTAGCTCCGGAATGCGCGTCCTTAAATATGATAGGTATGTCCTAGTACTTCACCACATTAATTTTGCGGGGTTTGCGTAGTGCGAGCATCCTGCTCGCTCGGGAACTCTAGCGAGCAAGATGCTCGCACTACGAATGTTTGACCCATCAAAATTAATGTGGCGCAATACTAGTACTCCGCCACATTAATTTTGCGGGGTTAAGAAGTCGATCCGTAGGTTGGGTTAAGCGAAGCGCAACCCAACGCCGGTGTTGGGTTTCACTTCGTTCAACCCAACCTACAAATATCATTGTGACACCCCTCATAACTTATGTGGTGAAGTACTAGTGTCCTGTCGGACACGCTGCGTCTACTGAACCTAGCAAAAAAAATCGCCCCCCGTATGGGAGGCGCATCGCGATTATAATATTGCTACATCAAACTATTATTAACTTGCTACATATTCCTTAACATTGGCACGTCGGCGACGTAAATGAGCTAGTGCTTGATGTTCCAATTGAC
>JBCCLY010000423.1:0-4444 GCA_039026655.1 Cyanobacteria bacterium P01_C01_bin.38
AATGCCGAACGCTTGCAAAAAGGTATCGAGCAAAAATCAGCTAACTCCATTTTGATTAAACTTAACCAAATTGGTTCTTTGACTGAAACCTTACAAACCATCGATTTAGCCACTCGTAACGGCTTCCGTTCCGTAATCAGCCACCGCTCCGGAGAAACAGAAGACACCACAATCGCCGACTTAGCAGTAGCAACCAGAGCCGGACAAATTAAAACAGGTTCCTTGTGTCGAAGCGAAAGAGTAGCGAAATACAATCGGTTGTTGAGAATTGAAGATGAATTGGGAGACGCAGCGATTTATGCAGGTACCGTAGGAATGGGGCCGAAATAGAAAGTTAGGAGTTAGGAGTTAGGAGTTAGGAATATAATTTTTAGGAACCCGGTTTTTACGATAAATCCGGGTTTCTTAGTTCGTAGTTGCGCTTTAGCGCCAAATCAATGTGATACATATTATTTAACTGTAAATTAAAGTTTATTTGTAGGTTGGGTTAGGCGGAAAACAAATTATGATTTTCAACGATAAATGTATCTTTTTCGCCGTAACCCAACATTAATAATTTGGGGATTGGGAATTGGAAATTGGATTATTAAAAAATAAAAAATAAAGTTTTTGTTTATTCACAATCTTGATGTTGGGTTACGACACGAAAATATCAATTCGCGTTACCTTATTTAATTTTTGTTCGTGTCTAACCCAACCTACAGCTACTAAATTTTTTCAAGCATTACATTATATTATTTTTGAAACGTCCTTTTCGTAAATCAACTCCTTCTAAATAAGCTCCAGCCATATTAGTATCCAAAAATTCTGTATAAAGCAGTCGAGCATTTTTCAAGTTGACACCTCTCATGTCAGTATTTCTAAATCTTGCTTCTCGAAGGTCGGTTTCACTCAAGTTGGCTCTCCACAAATTAGCATTATCGAAACCAGAACCCCACAACCCAGAACTATTAAAGTTGGTATAACTCAAGTCAGCTTTAAAAAAACACCTTTGATATAAATCAAGTCCACTAAGATTGGCTCTACTAAGATTAACTCCAGTAAAATCGATTATCCACAACTTAGAACCTCTGAAATCAGATCCACTTAAATCAACCCCATCTAAATTGGGTTCAAACTCACCAACGACAGTAATTTCAATGTTAGTAAAATCCCTCTCCCCCTTCTCATACCGTTCCAACAATTCCTCAGCAGTCATAATCATTTCATCTATTAAAAATCACAAAATCGTATGATAAGTATCTTTCCCCGTTTGAGGAAGCAAAATCAATCGTTGATTTATTAAATCTGGCTGCAATCCTAATTCTTCCATCGGAATTACACCTAAAAGTGCGTCTTCTCCTCCCGGTAATTCGGTGCAGGTAAATTCACCTTTTCTTCCTTCTACTGTTATACTGGCTCGCTTAAAAAGTCTTGTTTTACAAATTCCTGCTGCTGTTTTTACGTCAATTTCGCTTTCAAGGGGTAATCCTAATTTAGTAATAATATCTCCTGGTAAACAAAGACGAGTTGCACCAGTATCTACTAAAACTTTATCTAAAGTAATTGAGCGAATTTGTTCGTTGGGAATAAAACCTCTTTCTGCTAATATTTCATCGACTAGATTTGTTACGGTTATTTGAGAAATTGGGAATTGGGCATGGGGCATTGGGCATTGGAGAATTATATTTAGCTTGTTGGTGCGTGACGCTAGAATTATCATTTTTTCGTTTTTTGTTCACATTTTCGCGTAGCGTCACAGCACCCTACAAATTTTTATTGTTTGCTCAAAATTATGATGTTGGGTTAAATACGATTGTTTAAATTGTCGTTTCAGTTTTATTTTATCTTCGTATTTAACCCAACCTAGGAATTACAAACTTATTTTTTATCTTTACCGTTTATTAGTTCTCCTAATTTGTCAATGTCATCAGCACTGTATATATTTTGATTCGGTCTTGCGTTCAGTTTATCCATTAATACGTGAAAGGCTTCTGTATTTCCTTGATTAGATTTTAAATAAGCTTTTAACTGTCTGATACTCATATTATGAAAATCATTCATCTTTAAGCCTCCAATTCCCATCTGCAATGTAAGTTGATTGGTGTTTTAACCCACGCAGGTGGGTTTTGCTTGTGTAGCCGTGGTTTCAACCGCCAGGTAAATTATGCCCAATGCCCAATGCCCCATGCCCAATCCCCCATTCCCAATCATGGATAAAACCCCAACTTCGGTAATCCAAGCATTTCATCCCAACCCATCATGATGTTCAAACACTGAATTGCTTGCCCGCTCTGTCCTTTAATCAAATTATCAATTGCTGACATCACAATCACTCTGCGGGTTCGCGGGTCAACTTCTACACCCAAGTAACATAAGTTACTGCCGTGAGTCCACTTAGTTTGGGGATAAATTCCTGGTTCGCAAATTTTTACCCAGGAGGAGTTACGATAAAAGGCTTTATATATGGTGATTAAGTCGTCTCGTACTAATCCAGGGTCGCGCAATGTTGCGTATACTGTTGCGAAAATACCGCGCACCATTGGTATAAGGTGATGGGTAAACTGTACGGTGACTTCATGTCCTGCTAAATCGCTGCAAATCTGCTCTATTTCTGGGGTGTGACGGTGACGGGCTACGTTGAATGCTCCAAGGGTGTTGTCTGCTTCAGATAATAATAAATGAGTTTCGGCTTGTCTTCCGCTGGTTGAGGTGCCGCCTTTGCCGTCGATAATGGCGGTTTCGGGTACGATTAATCCTTGTTTGAGCAGGGGTGAAAGTGCTAGTAAACTGGCTGTGGGATATGAACCGGGGCAGCCTACAAGTTGTGTATCAGAAATGCGATCGCGATAAAGCTCTGGTAATCCATAAATGGCATTGGCGGCGGTTTCGATGTCTTGACGCTTTTTGCCGTACCAATTACTATAGGTTGTCAATTCGCTAAATCGATAATCTGCTGATAAATCGAGGACTTTGCATCCGTATTCGAGCAGTTTTGGTGCAATTTCGCAAGCTAATCCATTGGGTAGCGATAAAAAAACGATTTCGCAGCGGCGTGCAATTACTTCGAGTTCTACTGATTCAACTTTGAGGTTTACGACGTGGGCTAAGTGAGGATAAATATCGCTGAAGGATTTCCCAGCGCTGTTTTCGCCACCTAAATAAACTAGTTCTAATTCTGGATGATTCAGCAGCAACCGTACCAACTGAACTCCACCATATCCTGACGCGCCAATAATTCCCACGGGTACGCGCCTAAAATTGCCCATGTTTAAAAATTCCTATCCAATGTTGTTTCTCTTATGCAATAACTCCCAAAATGCCTTGCTATTGGCTAAATTTGTGAGCCAATTGCGCTTAAAATGTTATGTAATTAATTATTAGTAACATTATGAGCGTTGTAGACACTTCTGCTATGTTATCGAATCATTGCTACTATGCTTCGGTATTTCATAAAAGAGCTACAATGTAAAATAATATTTATTTAAAAAAAATTAACGTTCGCTCTTCGAGAAATTCTCTGTGTCGCAGCATAATATCGAAACGCAATCTCCGCAAGGTGGGGAATCCACCCCGGATACTGCCAATCTAACCCAAGCATTTAAATTTGATTCGATTGATTCCGCATTGGCTGACTTGAAAGCTGGTCGCTCTGTGGTAGTGGTAGATGATGAAAATCGAGAAAATGAAGGCGATTTAATTTGTGCAGCCCAGTTTGCTACACCGGATGCAATCAACCTTATGGCAGTGGAAGCGCGGGGTTTGATTTGTTTGGCAATGACTGGCGATCGCCTTGATGAACTTGATTTACCTTTGATGGTGAAAAACATCACAGATACCAATCAAACTGCTTTTACTGTCAGCATTGACGCTGGTCCAGAATTAGGAGTTACTACAGGAATTTCCGCAGAAGATCGCGCTCGCACGATTCAAGTAGCGCTTAACCCCCACACAAAACCGCAAGATTTACGCCGCCCCGGTCACATTTTTCCAATTCGCGCTAAAAATGGAGGAGTACTCAAAAGAGCCGGACATACGGAAGCTGCTGTAGATTTATCCCGATTAGCTGGTTTATATCCGGCTGGGGTAATTTGCGAAATCCAAAACCCTAACGGTTCGATGGCACGGCTACCCGAATTAATCGAGTACGCCAAACGTCACAAGATGAAAATTATCAGCATTGCGGATTTAATTAGTTATCGTCTCCGCTACGACAGAATAATTCAACGGGAAACCGTTGCCGATTTACCTACAGAATTTGGTAACTTCAAAATCTACGCTTATCGTCACACTTTAGATAATAGAGAACACGTTGCCATAGTAAAAGGCAATCCCGAAGAATTCGTCAATAAACCTGTAATGGTGCGGATGCATTCCGAATGTCTCACCGCAGATGCTTTAGGCTCCTTACGCTGTGACTCTAGAATGCAGTTAAAAGCAGCCTTAAAAATGATTAATAATGCAG
>JBCCLY010000424.1:0-4424 GCA_039026655.1 Cyanobacteria bacterium P01_C01_bin.38
AAAAGAACCAGATTCATTACCCAAAACATATTTATCCGTTCCAGTTCCACCAGTTAAAACGTCTTTCTCTGTGACTCCAACATTTTGTAATTCGGGGTCTGTACCTATTAAAGTATCATCACCAGAACCACCAATCAAAGTGTCGTTTCCTAACTTACCAATTAAACTATCATTTCCACCATTTCCTGATAGTTTATTTTTACCACCATCGCCTATAATAGAATCGGCATTTTCTGTTCCTTCGACGTTGACAAATTTTTCAACTACAAATTCTACATCACCAAGTGTAGGAGTATCATTTACTATTAATAGGTCATCTGATAAATCGATGGTGAAAAATACAGGGCTTTTGCCACCGGAACCGTCAATAGTATTATCTTTTTTAGGTGCGCCGACAATTCTTTCTATTCTAAGAATATTACTTCCTTGACTACTTCCATTACCAATAAAACCTCTTGGAAGCAGAGTAATCTTTTGTCCTAATTGAGTGTAGTCTAAAGTATCAAATCCATCGCCGCCGTCATAGAAATCATCTCCTAAGCTACCAAAGATAGTATCGTCGCCACCCTTAGCTACAACATCGTCGTTTCCAGGAGTACTAAAAAGTATGTCTGGATTCTCGGTTCCTTCGATGACATTTGGTCCTGCTATAGAGTTTGCGCTTAATTGCGCTTCTTCTGTTGTGCCGTCTCCTACTATGATTGTTGCTTCTGGAGAAGAGCTATCAATAGGAGAATCAGGTTCGACAGGAATCTTATCTACTGGTTCATCTATAGGGTTAACGGGTATTAGTTCTGCCATAGTAATTCTCCGTGGTTTGTTGATGTTTTAAAATGGATTTTATTTTCTGGATTTTTAGACTGTATTTATTGGCAATACTGCGGCAAGCGAAATTATTTTATTTGTATAATTACAGCATGAAAAAAATGCAAAAGTGCCAAAACATTTTGCTAAGTATGGCTGCATTTTTTTACAACTTCGCTATCAGTAAATAAATAAAATCTGCACAAAAAATAATCCCTGCATCATTGTCCCGTTAGTTAGACCACTTTAATAATTAATATTACCAACTTTACATAAACTTTATGCACATAATTACCAACCTGTAGCGATACAGCCGCATACAAACAAAATAGAAGTTAGCCTTATCACAACTGTTACAGTATTTTTATAGTAAAAATTGATTTTTATCGATCTGCTCAACTTACTACGATAAAAGAGTTATTCCTGAAGAATTAGGTCAAAAGTTATAAATTCGCAATTGTCTTCAAAAGTACTCGAAAATCCAGTTAATATATTCTTTAAAATAGATATATATTTAATTCAAGGTTAATTGTCGAACGCTATACAGGGAAAAATGCAAGCTGTATCAAAACACTTAAGGAAGGAGAGATGAAGCCCTCTCATAAACCAAAAGTCGTAATCATCGGCGCTGGTTTCGCGGGTGTAGAAGCTGCCAAAAAGCTGGGTAAGCATGGAGTCAATGTTTTACTAATTGACCGTCATAATTATCACACCTTTATCCCGATGCTCTACCAAGTTGCCACTGCCGTGCTTTATCCGCATCAAGTTATTTATCCCTTACGTAATTTACTTAGGGGTTTTCCGACAGTAAATTTTCTGCAAGCTAACGTTACAAAAGTTGATTTTGATAATCAAATAATTTATAGCCAAGATATAGCAATTGATTACGATTATTTAGTAATTGCTACAGGTAGCCAATCGCAATTCCTCGGCGTTACCGGAGCGCCAGAAAACAGTTTACCGATGAGGACTTTAACTGATGCGATCGCCATCCGCAATCAAGTATTAGGTAATTTTGAAAAAGCAGCAAAAGTTACCAATGAAGAAGAAAGAATACGGCTATTAACATTTGTTATAGTTGGCGGTGGTGCAACTGGTATAGAGTTAGCCGGTAGTTTAAACGAATTGATTCACAACGCTTTCAAGAAAGATTACTCAAGCTTAAATCCCAATCAAGCAAAAGTCATACTTTTACAATCGGGAGAACAGTTATTTCCCAGCTATCCGCAAAAATTAGGAAACTACACCGAAAAATACTTACGTCGTCAGGGAGTCAAAGTACATCTGAATTCCAAAGTAAGTAAAGTTACTCCAGAAGCCGTTTATTTAGAAGATAATACATCTATATTTACAGACACAGTAATTTGGACAGCGGGAGTATTAGCCGCGACACCCAAAACCAATCGATCGGTAAAAACCGCTGCAAAAGATAAAGTTATAGTCGAGCAAACCTTACAGCTTTGCGGACATAAAAATGTATATGGTGTAGGGGACGTTTCCTACGTCGATACTAAAGAAAAATTCAACGGGGTAGCACAAGAAGCAATACAACAAGGAAAAACAGCAGCAGAAAACATCCTCCGACAAATCAAAGGGCGATCGCTCGAACCCTTCGATTATTTTAATAAAGGACGTTTAGCGATAATCGGCAAACACGCAGGAGTCGGAAAAATTGGTAAATTTGCAATCAAAGGATTTATAGCTTGGTTTCTATGGTTAGAAGTTCATTGGGTATACCTCCCCGGAATTCGCAATCGTTTAGGAGTACTTTTCAACTGGCTAAAATACTATTTCTTCGGTGAAGGTGCATCGAGGATTATTATTTCTACAGTTAACAGTGAGCAGTTACCAGTGAGCAGTGAGCAGTGAGCAGTTATCAATTATCAATTATCAATTATCAATGAACAGTTACTAGTTAGCAGTACTGTTTTACAAAAGTTATAAGGAGTTAACGCACTACGAATGTTTTACCGCTAAAAATTGATGTGGTGAAGTACCAGTTAACAATAACTCCTAACTCATAATTCCTAACTCCTAACTCATAATTCCTAACTCCTAACTCCTAACTCCTAACTCCTAACAACCAACAACCAACAACTAACAACTAACAACTACGATTATTATGGGCTTCAAAAAATATATTCCGTTAATTGGTAGAGCTTTTCTCGCAGCGATTTTTCTCAAAGCTGCGGTTTCTAATACTCTTGGTTTTGCAGGAATTGTAGAAATGATGAATAGCAGGGGTTTACCTTTACCACAGTTGTTACTTCTTGGTAATATTATCTGTACTTTATTAGGTGGACTTTCGATTTTATTTGGCTTTAAAGCGCGTATCGGAGCAATTTTATTAATTATCTTTTTAGTTCCAACAACATTAGTTTTTCACAATCCTTTATCCGATCCAAATGAATTAAATGCTTTTCTGAAAAACTTCGGTTTAGTTGGTGCGATGTTGCTGATATATTACTACGGTACCGGGCCAGTTAGCTTGGATGCAGCATCATCTACTAACGACTATGATGACACCTATGTTACGGAGTCAAATAGAACAAATGTATAATCCAAAAGTCCAGTTGCGTAGTTCTGATATCGTTTTAGGCTACACGTTTTTACGGCTAGTTTTTGGAATTAATATGTTTGTGCATGGCTTAGTTAGGCTTCCGAATATATCTGGTTTTGTCGATTCGCAAGTAGCACTTTACAAAGAAATTGCTATTCCTCCAATATTAATTGCTGGCCCTGCTTATCTAATTCCCATTGTAGAATTTGCTGTAGGTTTACTATTAATTTTGGGATTACAAACCCGTAAAGCATTAATAGCTAATTTTGTGCTGATGATGACTTTAATGTTTGGAGTTTGTTTGCTGCAAAAATGGGATACAGCAGGTTCGCAATTGATTTACAATATTGTCTTGTTTATTTTGCTAGCTGGCTGTAGTTTTAATTTGATTTCGCTTGATAACTGGTTAAGTCGCAGGAAAGGGTAAGGAAGTTAGGAGTTAGGAGTTAGGAGTTAGGAGTTAAAAGTAGATATTTGTAGGGTGCGTTACGACTTCAGTCTAACGCACCGCAGTTTTTATAAAATGGTGCGTTGCGCGGGAGCGACAACACACTATGTAGCTCTTTTAAACTTTCATCATTAATTACTTGCTTATAAAATGGTGCGTTGCGCGGGAGCGACAACACACCCTACGTATTACTGATAACTGCTCGCTGTTAACTGATAATGTCAGTAGATAAAAGCATATCCATTGATTTTCATTCTCAAGATATTAAATTACCAATTAATCTTACTCCGATAATTTCTAGTGCTGGTAAAGGTTGGAATAATATTAGCGTTGGATATTATTGTTTACCTGCTAATGAAACTCCTGAAATAAGTTTTTTACAGCATATTATTGCAGTTCATGTCGATAAATATCCGATTAAAGGAGAAAGATTAATTGAAGGGCGTGTATTTAAGGAAACTTATACTAATAGCAAGATTGCGATTTATCCCGCACAGATGATTCAAAGAATGAATTGGGATAAACAAATAGAGTTTATTAATCTTTCTTTGGAACCCAAACTGTTAGTAAATTATTTTGATAAATGTATTGATAGTAATAAAATTGAGATTT
>JBCCLY010000425.1:0-4420 GCA_039026655.1 Cyanobacteria bacterium P01_C01_bin.38
AAACAATTCTATTGCGAATACTCCTATGTTGCACAAATCAATAGTTTCTACCCCTCGGGCTAACGTAGCGATAAATCAGCAACCATAAAGGAATTTAATTTTTTGCTCTTTGATTGTAGAGAGCGATTAGAATTATTTTTCATAAATAGTAGATGGCTGTTCGCTTAAATTGCAACAGCCATTTTTGTTTATTAATTGAAGATATAGCAATACGCACGATGAGTCGTGAGAAAGCTAGGTGCCAGAAACCCGGTTTTTTGGAAAAACCGGGTTTCTAAAATCTCACAAATGATTTAGGAGTGCTATAGATAACATTTACTCTATCTAAATAGGGTTTGCTGAAAAATTCTATATGCCATCAAATAAATGACTTTTTAAGGTTTATTGGCCCGAAAAGCTGACATAAATGACTTTTAGGGTTGTTTTCACTTGAAAAAATGCTTTAAAACTGACCGAGCAATTTAATAAATAGGTGTGACGTACCTACACTGACCTTGCGGTACAGTGTAGGCTTCTCAGCGACTCGTCTATAACGACATTGACTGAGCTTGTTTATACAGGTCGTGCGTCCCACGATTCCTGATGTTGATTGCCGCGTTCCAATCCCTGCAAATGCTGGTATGACATACCGGACAATTGTGCATTCTCTCAGACAACGGCTTTTTGACAACATGACCACAACTAGAACAGATTTGGCTTGTCCCGTTTGGAGATACAGTTATTACTCGCAAACCAGCATTTTCGGCTTTGAATGAAAGTATATTGATAAACTGACTCCATCCGGCATCATGTATAGACTTAGCCAATCGTGTTCTAGCAAGTCCTTTGACATTCAACTTCTCAACAACAATTACATCGTATTTAGATAATAATTTTTTAGCTGTTTTGAAATGGAAATCTTTTCTTGTATCAGCTACTTTTTTGTGCTGTTTACCTAATTGTTTAATTGCTTTCTTTCTGCGCTTTGAACCAATATTCCTACGCGATACTTTGCGTTGCGCTGACTTTAATTTACGTTCAGCTTTGCGTAAATATTTAGGAGCAGCAACACGGTTATTATCTGAATCAACGTAGAAATCAATCAAACCCATATCAATACCGACAATATTATCAGTATTGAAATCTGGTTTTATTGTTGGAACCGTTTTATCATTAAGACTCAAAGTAACATAATAACCGTTTGCTTTCTTGGTGACTGATACGCTTTTTATAACTAAACCATCGGGTATAGGACGATGAACAATTACTTTAACATCACCAATTTTTGATAATGTAATTTTATTACCTACAAAATGGTGTTGCTTGAATTGCTTGTAAGTGAATGTTTTATATTGTCCTACACCTTTAAATCTTGGTCTACCAGATTTTTTACCGTTACAATCTCCTTTTAGCCATCTATCAAAAGCTTTGTCAACTTTGTCAGATATAGCTTGTAATACTTGAGAATGAATTTTTTTGTACCAAGGTCTATCTTTTTTCAGTTGAACTAAGCTTTTTTCTTGACTTGCTTTATTTGGTCTGTACTTTAATTCTGGAAGATGACAAACAAGCGGGCATTTATCAATGGAACATCGGTTTTGTTCGTACCAATCAAACCTTTGTGCAAGCTGATAATTGTATTGACACCGAAGCATATCGAGTGTGTTGTCAATATTCTCTCGCTGTTCTTTATTTGGTTTTAGTCTGTATTGATACGAAGTTCTCATTGATAAATCCCTTGCTGTATCTCCTCGGGAGACGCAACGCTCGCCGACCTATCCATATGTTAACATATACGTGTAGGCGTTGTGTAGATAAAATGAAAAATAAAGCACTAAACTTAAGAATTAGCGAAAAAAGGTTAAACATTCTTAGAACTTATGCGTTAGATAGAGATAAAACAATGACGGCAATTGTAGAAGAATGGATTGACTCGTTATCTGCTAAAACCCTGCCCGCAATTCATCTCAACACCGATTCAAAGAATTCGGTGTGAGCCTTCTTGCGGTTGAAGGTAAAACTGTTCCCCCCAACCCTACTCCCTATTCCCTGTTCCCCATTCCCTATTCCCTACCTTTTTTAACAAGCCCTAATTAGTTAACCGCATCATACTTTGCATGATAAATTTTGAGCAAAAAAAGCCCGTCTATACAGGCTTTCAAAAGAATCTAAGTTTAAATTTTGAGTTAACGAAGAAAGTTATTTCATCTTTTGTTTAATGTAGGCAACAACCTGTGTTAACTGTTTTTTTAAGCCGTCAATCTCTGACTGCATTTTCGCCATTTTTTGATTGAGTGCCTCTACTTCTGCCGCAGGATTAGGAAATTCAGCAGTCATAGTTCCATTAGTTCCATTAGTGCCATTAGTGCCGTTGCTTCCAGTTTTATAAGCTGCGGTTACAGTAGTAGGTTGGGTTCGGGGTTGTTTAGCCTTCGCCATTGCTGCTTTAATTGAACTAATAAGTTGTTTTTGGTCAAAAGGCTTATTAAGAAATTCAAAATGTTCAAACGGTTCGGAAATTTTTTCAGTAACTTCCTCTTTACGTCCTGACATTACAACTAAAGGAGTTTTTCTTAAATCTGGCTGTGCCTGAATTTCTTGATAAACTTCCCAGCCACTCATTTTTGGTAATAGAAAATCTAGCATAATCAAACTAAATTTTTCCTTCTTGATTAATTTAAGCCCTTCTAAGCCGTCTTTCGCTTCTAATACTTGAAAGTTACCTTGAGGTAGCATTTCCCGTACTTTTACTCGCACGACAGTAGTGTCATCAATAACTAAAATTTTATTATTTGCCACGATGTTTCGCTCTAAAAGATAATTTAGGTTTAAATGGCGTTATCGCCCATAGCTGCATACTAGAGTTATCCCACTATATCCAAAATATATTTCGATCGGGGGAGGGTAATTTACGAGAAAATAGCATTTATATAGGTGTTTTATACAACATCGCTAACTAGTTGTTACCGGCGTAGGTATATTACGAATTTAAAAGTATTTCCCTATTTATATGCAAGCTTTTGAGCAATTTTTAAGAATTTAAATAGGTTTGGGAGGAGTAACTACACACCGATCAATTCAATCTAAATTACTCGTATCATTTGTAATTTACCTATAAATGTAAGTATTAAGACTTACGCACGCAAGACAGTTAACTTTTTTCTTTCAATTTATTTTCTTCAAAATGCGTTTTTGCAGCTATTTGATAAATTACGGTAGAAATAGCAGTTTGTTGTATGTTGAAGTTAAGCTACTCAATCTGTAAACATACATATAAATAACCGATATTTATGACTTCCTCAAAAACTTCTATTAAATCGGAAATAACGGCAATGCCAGCGTGGTTAAGACCTGGCATTGGCAAAGCCAGCGAACTCTCTACGGTTCAACGTATTATTAAGCAGCGCCAGATCCACACTATCTGCGAAGAAGGGCGCTGCCCAAATCGTGGAGAATGCTATTCACAAAAAACTGCAAGCTTTTTGTTGATGGGACCTACTTGCACTAGGTCATGTGCTTTTTGTCAAGTAGATAAAGGTCATGCGCCAATGCCTTTAGATCCAGAAGAACCACAAAAAGTAGCACGAGCAATACAGCTTTTAGGATTACGCTATGTGGTTTTAACTTCTGTTGCCCGCGACGATCTATCAGATGGTGGTGCAAGTTGCTTCGTGAAGACAATGGAAACCATTCGTCAGCTAAATCCAGAAACAAAAATCGAAGTGCTAACACCAGATTTTTATGGAAAAACAGAACCGATTGAAACGATTACTTTAGCAAAACCGGCTTGCTATAACCACAATATTGAAACAGTAAGACGCTTACAAGGTCCCGTGCGTAGAGGAGCAAAGTACAATCGTTCCTTAGAGGTACTGCGGTTAGTTAAACAAATAGACTCTGCAATTCCCACCAAATCTGGCTTGATGTTGGGACATGGTGAAACAGTAGAAGAAGTCATCGAGACTATGAAAGATTTGCGTAATGTCCAGTGCGATCGCCTTACAATCGGTCAATATATGCGCCCTTCATTAGAACATTTACCCGTGCAAAAATACTGGACACCAGAAGAGTTTGAGGAATTAGGCACAATTGCACGAAATTTAGGATTCTCTCACGTTCGTTCTGGACCTTTAGTTCGTAGTTCATATCATGCGGATGTTTCATAGTCAACTATCTACAGGGTTTGTGCCAAGATGAAAATCTAATAGATTGAAGCTTTTTGTGATTTTATGAAAATCTTTCTAACGAATTTCGCGAAAAACGACAGCTATTTGGTATTTGTTAAGAAGTCCTTAAAATTGGAGAAACGATTATGGCTAAAGTTGGTGTAGATGTTCCTCAGACAGATGCTAAAGCACCTTTCCCTTACCGCACTTTGATCGGCGTCATTCTACTGGCTGGTAATGTACTGGTGGCAGCAATTTATTTTCACGTTATTAAT
>JBCCLY010000426.1:0-4392 GCA_039026655.1 Cyanobacteria bacterium P01_C01_bin.38
AACAGATTACTTCTTCCGCTTAAAAGATTACCTCTCATCTAATCATTTATACTATATTATCGGTTTTCTGATAGCGGAAAGGGAGTAAATTACTCTAAATAGAGCATATAGTTCATTTGTTCGCATTGAAAGGGCTGGGGTAAAAAACCCCATCCAATTACCTCTCCCTCACTCCCTCACTCCCTCACTCCCTCCCTCTTTATCTGGGGATTGCCATTGATCTACATTAGATGTGTTTAGAGTATTATTATCAAGATCTGTTATATATTTACGATTATCTTCCCATGATTTATTTGATGGATATTTTGTCAAATCATTATGAGCGTACAGACTGACTGGCGATCGCGCAAGGAAATTCATTGTTTTTGATGTTAAAGCAATTGAAAATATTCAGAAAAAAGATATGTCTCAACAGCAGCGAGAAAGAATTAGCGGTAAAAATAGACGCGGTGGTTTTTTTGGATTATTTAGCGGTGGTGGAACTACAACTAATAAGAAAACTCAAATTAGCGTTTCTTCAGCTAAAAGTGCTTCCACTACAGATTTAGCCGCTAACATTACGGGTTCCGTAGAAATCAATTTTAAATCTGATTACTTTAAATTAGATAATTTTGCAAATATGTATGGTTCGGAAGAGGTGAATAATCAACAGCTTCCTGAAGGGAATGGGTAGTTGTTAGTTGGTAATGGGTAATTTTAATGGTGCGTTGCGCTGTTGCGACAACACACCCTACAATCTAACAACTATCAACTAACTATCACGGATTAAATATATTACACTGATTACACGGAAATTAAAACTAACCACGTTCCAACTAACTACTAACAACTAACAATCAACGGGAGCATCCCAATGCAGGCAAATTGACCAAAATATAGATTGTCATTGCGAATGGAACGAAGTCGAATGAAGCATATGTCCTTCGGACACGCTTCGCTAACGCAACAGCTAGACTTTGCGATTGCTATCTCCCTCCGGGAGACGCTTCGCTAACGCTTCATCTCATTACGCTCGCAATGACGAATTATGTTTTTACACATTTGGGATGCTCTCTACTGAAACTTCTATTCGCTTTATATTTTTAGTTAAAAATATCGATAATTCCTATAGGATTAAAAAAGATAAAGAGAATAACAATAAAGCTATTGAATTTAAAACATATTTTCTTCCCTGGAATAGCGGAGAAGCTTATATGCTTGAGTTAGCTAATGATGCAAATTATTTTCTTACACCTCAACTTGATGGTTGTTGCGTAATGATTAATGGAACTAGACAAAACCCAACTGTAATTCATGCTAATTATAATTTAGACGATTTACAAAAAGAGATGGAGGATATGTCTTTAGAAGAATTTAAGAAACAATATTATACACAAAGGTTATACCAATATGCTTCTTTTTACACTAAATTGGCAGCACAGTTATTAAACAAGAACATTTTTGATTCTGAAGCTATTACATCAATATTTGATCCAGAATTTTATTTAAATCAAGCAAATTCAGCTAGGATTTTTGGAATACGCAAAAATGATGAATGGACTTTTTATTACAATATTAAGTCGAATAATGGCTTTATTACAAAAGAATTATGGCCCAATTTCAGCAGATAACTTACAGTCTAATTTTTACTTGTTCTATCAATTACTAAAAGTAAAATTTAATAAAATATTCTACGTCAGAGGCATCATCGCTAGATGCCTCTATTAACAAACATTAAAAGTTAAATATTTGTAAATATCTAATTACTTATATAGATGAAGCTTCTCTACTAAATAATCTTCAAGTTCTTTTTTATCTCTACTACTAGCATTCCGCTGATAATTTCTTTTTGTTTCTTGAACAAATTTACGTTTAGCACTTTGAGAAGCACCGGATTTAATTCCCGATTTTTGCATTTCTTTTTGCAAGTCTTCCCAGGTTTTCTCTGCCATTGCTTCCCCTACTTGCACTAATGCTTCTGGTAGAAGTCGCTGTGCTTGCTGACGAAAATCTTCGTCTGTCTCTAAAGAATCCAAATCAACACTCTTCAAGTCGATTTCGATTACAATGTCGTCAAATTTGTTCATCAAATTTCTCCGATGGTACTTTATTCTATATACTTCATGACCTTTTAAAGATTATCACCAACCTACTGGTAAACCCAACTTTTCTAAAGTTTCGCTATCTTCTAAAAGCGTCTGAATGTCGCTATCTACGTGTATGCGACCGCTTGAAAGTACCAAAGCGCGTTGGGTAACTTTACTTAACCAATTTAAGTCATGAGAGGCAACTAATATTACTTTAACTGGTAAATTTAACAGTACTTGGGCTAAATTACGCCGCCATGCGGGATCTAATCCATTTGTTGGCTCATCCAAAATCAATATATCAGGATTTAAAGCCAAAATTGCTGCTAAGGCTGCAAGTCTTCTTTGCCCGCCAGAAAGTTCGTGTGCGGAACGTTTGGCATGAGCTTCTAAGCCAAAGTCCATTAATAGTTGTCGCGCTATATCTATTGCTTCTGGTACTGGTACGCCGTAGTTTAAAGGACCAAAAGCTACATCTTCTAAGATTGTGGGCATAAATAATTGGTCGTTGGCATCTTGAAAAGCAAAGCCAATATAACGCCGCACTTCTGATAATGTTTTCGGTTCTAATTGAATATCGTTAATAAATATTTTGCCTTGCGACGGTTGTTTTAAACCAATTAAATTCTCTAATAAAGTGCTTTTTCCCGAACCAGTTGGCCCCATTAAAGCAACTCTTTCTCCGGCATTTAACGTGAAGGAAATATCATGTAATACTGGCTGTTGATTGGAATAAGCATAAGCAATATTTTGAACTTTTACAGTTGTATTCTGCATTCTTGATTGTAAGTTTTTATATATTTTTACATATTGAAAGATAACAAGTTCGTAGTAAGGACTTTAGTCCCGGCTTAGCGATAAATCGCCAACTACAAACTTTCTTACCTTTCAAAATTAGTGTGTTGGAATATAAGTTCGTAGTTGGGACTTTAGTCCCCCGGAGCGATAAATCGCCAACTACAAACTATTAGTAATGAACTATTTAAGAGGTAACAGATAGGAAGCGACAGTTAAGCTTAAAGCTAAAATACCCATTGCTAACAAAGCAAAACGCTCTTTCATTCTCATTGTTGAGTCAACTGGTAACGCTCCGTTGTAACCGCGAGCTATCATTGCAGCGTAAACTCTCTCAGCGCGATCGAGACTACGGAGATATAAAGCCCCAATCATAGAAGCATTAGCGTAACGAACCCATCCTGCTGCACCATTTAAACCGCGAAGTTTTGCACTACGCTGCATTTGAGTTACTTCTCCGAGCAAAATTTCTAAGTATTGTCCGGCTAATAATAATGTTTCCTTCAAAGCCTTCGGAAGAGGTAAACCTTTGAGAGCAATACCAAAACTATGAGGTGGTAAAGTCAACAAAAAACTATTCATCGTTAGCAGACAAATCAGCGAACGAACTAATAAAAAACTAGCTCGTTCCCAACCTAAAGGTAAAGCTAGAAATGATAAAAATATCAGTTCTAAACCTAATAAACCTGTTAGTTTGCGAACTGGTACGCGCAATGAAATAGCCCAACAAAGCGCGATGATTCCATAACCACCCAGGTAATACCAAGAATTCAATTTCAGAAAAGCTGCTCCAATCACGACTATTAGAGACAGCTGCAATCGTAAAGTTAAAGGAAGTTTATGCATTCTTTGGTTTAACTACTTGTGCAATTCCCCATGCAACGCCGAAGCAAACTATACTGCCAACAATTCCGGCGATGCTTGTACCGATACCCTCGTTTTCAAATGTTGTATAGTCTGCGAAAGGTGTCGGTATGGAAATTCTCACCTGCTCGGCTAAGTCGATAAAACCAATGTCTTCTGCAACTTTTTCCAAACCATCAGGTGAACCCGAAGCAACTAAAGACAGCAATCCAGCAACCAGAAAAATACTTACTACCGGAACAACCCAACCGCGAATCTGCTTGTCATCATTCCCCGGTAATAAATCTGGTCTTGCTTTGACTAAATAAGCCAGCACTCCTCCGGTAATTAAACCTTCACCGATACCAATTAAAATATGCACTCCTGCCATAGCTGGTAAAATTACCCCAAAATTCGCAGTACCCGAAATTGCTAACTGTATGGCAGCAAAAATCGCGGCGACTGGTACACTTACACCCGCCGCAATACCAGCAGCTAAAGGTAAACGGCTTTTTGAACCTCCGAACAGTCGATGCAACGTTTGAAATAAAAGCCAACCTACCCAAACTCCAACGAATCCTATGTTAAAAATATTCGCACCCAAGGCAGTAATCCCACCGTCAGCAAACAGCACTGCCTGAATAATTAATACAACTGCACTACATATGGCACCTGCCCAAGGACTACC
>JBCCLY010000427.1:0-4377 GCA_039026655.1 Cyanobacteria bacterium P01_C01_bin.38
TATTTGTAACTCAGCCCACCGTATCGATGCAGGTAAAGCATCTTACGCAAGCTGTAGGAGTACCTCTATTTGAATACGTTGGAAAGCGTATCTATTTAACGGAAGCAGGAAGAGAAGTTTTGAGTACCTGTAAGGAAATTTTTAAATGTCTCGACAGGCTTGAAACTACCATCGTTGATTTAAAAGGAATGAAGCAAGGAAGACTGCGACTAGCAGCAGTTACTACAACTAAATATTTTATTCCCAAGTTACTCAAACCATTTTGTAAACTTTATCCCGGCGTTAGCGTTTCTTTAGAAATAACCAATCATAATGTCTTACTTTCGCGGCTAAATGAGAATCTCGATGACCTTTATATTCTTAGTTGTCCCCCAGAAAGAGAAGATATGGAAACAAAGGCATTCTTAGATAACCCCTTAGTTTTAGTTGCCCCATACGATCATCCTCTTGCTCACAAGAGTAATATTTCATTAAAAGAGTTAGCCAATGAACCTTTTATTATGCGAGAGCAAGGTTCTGGAACCCGAAAAGTAGTGCAGCAATTTTTTGCTCAAAATCGAATATCAGTACCGATAAATCTGGAACTAGGTAGTAATGAAGCTATTCAGCAAGCTGTAACTGATGGTTTAGGACTCTCAGTCTTATCTCTTCATACCTTAAATTCTACAGAGATGATAAATAAACTAGCGATATTGGATGTTGAAGGATTTCCCTTGTATCGCCAATGGCACGTAGTCTATCCCAAGAAAAAACAACTTTCAATTACTGCCAGTACTTTTTTAGAATATTTGCTCTTACAAAGCCAGCAATTTTCTGTCGATCAAAAAAATCCTTTACAGCTACTTAAAGACTTACAAATGATATCCTCGCTGGGCACAAATCAAATTAAAGCACAAGTTATGACTTGAGAGTTAGGATTTGGGAGTTAGGAGTTAGGAGTTACGAGTTAGGAGTTAGGAGTTACGAGTTAGGAGTTAGGAATTAATTATTTTCTACCCCCTCTACCCCCTCTACCCCCTCTAATCGAGTTCTCGCCGACCTTCTAAAGCTCTTGCCAAGGTTACTTCATCGGCATATTCTAAATCGCCACCCACGGGTAAACCAAAGGCGATTCGCGTTACCTTGGTGAATGGTTTGATTAATTGACCGACATATAACGTAGTAGTTTCACCTTCTACACTGGGGCTAATAGCTAAAATAACTTCTTTAGGGCTTTGCTGAGAAATGCGTCGGATTAAAGGCTGAATATTTAACTGTTCGGGGCCAATTCCTTCTATAGGAGAAATCACGCCTCCCAAAACATGGTATTTACCTTTGTATTCCCTGGTTTTTTCCAAAGCAATGACATCGCGGGAATCTGCGACTACACATATAGTTTCGCTATCGCGTTTAGGATTGCGGCAAATTTCACAAATGGGTTCGGAAGATAAATGAAAACACTGCCGACATAAACCCACCTTTTTTTTTGCATCAATTAAAGCTTGTGCTAAAGCTTCTATTTCTGCTTCAGGTCGTTTTAAAATGTGCAACGCTAATCTTTGGGCAGTTTTAGGACCAACTCCTGGCAAGCGTTGCAACTGCTCGATTAATCTTGCTAGAGGACGTGCGTAAACCGTTTTCTTGTCTCCAGTATTTGCTTACCTATATATAATGACATTCTTAGAAGATTTTGGTTTGTTTTTTTTGATAAAAGTATCGAGGTGAGTGCCTTGCGAGCGCGTTTTTAAACCTGGGTTAGCTTTATTCAAAAATCAAACCGGATTCCTATATGATTTGAGTCACAGATACTTCAAATAAAATTTCACCCCAGATATTAGAAAAACAAAATCAGTGTTGCAGGGTGTATTTACAGTTCTTTAACTAACTATTTAACGAGAAAGCTAAGTGCCAGAAACCCGGTTTTTTGGAAAACCGGGTTTCTAAAATCTCATAAACGATTTAGGAATGCTATTGTAAACAATTATTAAGTTGAGAATAAATTTCATTCTTGTCCAAATTGCGACCAATGAATACTAATTGGTTTTGACGGTTTGTCGTAGACCATTGATCGGCATCAAGTTGATAGCGAGGACCGCTAAGTTGGAAAATATGTCGTAGTTCGCTATCGCTGAACCACAGGATACCCTTGGCTCGGAACACATTTTCTGGCATTTCTTCATTTAGGAAATTCTCAAATTTATAGACATCAAAAGGTTTATCGCTTTGGAAAGAAATGGAAATGAATCCATCGTTTTCTAAATGATTTGAATGGTGATGGTGGTCATGGTGGTCATGATGGTCATGGTGGTCATGATGGTCGTGGTGGTCATGATGGTCATGATGGTCGTGGTGGTCATGATGGTCATGATGGTGATGATGGTCGTGGTGGTGGTGATGATGATGTTCGTGACTATCTTCCTCAATTAAGGAAGAATATTCATCTTTAGGAGTTAAATCCACATCCAAAATCAGCGGTAAAGCAACCTTACCGTAAGAAGTGCGGAGAATTTTTGCACCAGCTTTAGTTTCCTTAATAAAACTTTCTAGTTCTGCTAATTTTTCTTCACCAACTAAATCAGTTTTATTGAGGAGGATTATATCACCATAAGTTATCTGTTTTAAAGCAGCTTCACTTTGGAAATGTTCGCTATTAAAAGTTTCTGCGTCAATAAGAGTTAGTATTGAATCAATATTGGTTAAATCTCTTAATTCCGTACCTAAAAAAGTTAAAACAATTGGTAATGGGTCAGCTACACCTGTAGTTTCTATCACCATATAGTCTATGCGGTCATCTCTTTCTAAAATCCGATAAACTGCATCAATTAATCCATCATTAATAGTACAGCAAATACAGCCGTTACTCAGTTCCATCATGTCATCGTCAGTCGAAATAAGTAACTGACTATCAATATTAATATCACCGAATTCATTTACAAGTACGGCAACTTTCAAATCCTCTTTGTTTTGAAGAATTTGATTGAGTAATGTTGTTTTACCACTACCTAAAAATCCGGTAATAATAGTGATAGGCATTCCTCGTTTAGGAATATTAGGAATAATATCAGATTTGGGTGCAGCTAGTTGAGTCATAATTTTTCCTGGTATTTATTACTAAGTTGTGAATAAAGTTTGATTTTTTTCAGATTATTTAAACGTAAAACTAAATTTTCTATTTTTGCTGGTCAATTGGTGCGGGAATTCGTGCTAATATCCCTTTTTGCGAAACTTCCGGTCTTTCACTTCTTGGAACTATACCATTAGTGCTAGCACGATATTTCTCGCATAATATTAATATATCTGCTGCACTTTCTAATGGTGGTAAATCGCCAAACATTAAACTAGTTTTGTTTGGAGCAGTTAACGCTACAGCACAAGGTCTTTTACAAGCGCTTAAGCATTCTACTTCTGCAATGACAAATTCAGATTTTAACGACCATTGCTGACGTAATTCTAGTAACTTACTTAATAAATGTTTACCACCTCTTTCCCCCATGTAATCGCGTTGTGTAGGTGAAAAATAACAAGATTTACAAACAAATAATGTGTGAGAAGCCATATTAGATACAAGTTAATAACAAATAATAATAAAGATTATTTATTCTGAAGAAAGCAAATTAATATCTGTATACTCAATTTCAGCAATAGATTTGTGAATTTTGTATTGTTGTACGGGATTAGTCATTATATTAATTACCGTTTCAATTGGTGGACATTCAGGTTCGGTACATTGCAGTTGACTTAAGGAAATAGAAATTTCATCATCTATTTGCAAAGCTTGATAAATCCATTCTTTAATTTGCTTAGTTTTCTCATAACTCGCTTTTTGAGATTGTTTCCCCAAAGAAAAACCCATATATTCGATGACCATTATTAATAGCTAAAATTAATTACTAAATAGTTGAATTCAAAGCAATAGCCGATTGCAAATGAGTAACTGTATCATTGATTGATAGCGCTCCTATATCCCCAGCTTTTCGGGTACGCACGCTTAAATTTTGGTTTTCCATCTCTCGTTTTCCAACAACAGCAACTACAGGAATCTTTTCTAATTCAGCATTACGAATTTGTTTACCTAATCTTTCTCCACTACCATCAACTTCTACTCTTAATCCTTCTTTATACAATTCCTTAGCCACTGATTCTGCATATTCTCTTACTTCATCGCTGACTGGTAATAATCTACATTGAATTGGTGCTAACCACAAAGGAAAATCACCCGCATAGTTCTCAATTAAAATTCCGAAAAAACGTTCTATTGAACCAAAAATTGCCCGATGAATCATAATTGGTCGTTTTTTAGTATCGTCGTCAGCAACATATTGCATATCAAACCTTTCAGGTAAATTAAAATCTACCTGAATCGTCGAACATTGCCACAAACGACCAATCGCATCTTGA
>JBCCLY010000428.1:0-4376 GCA_039026655.1 Cyanobacteria bacterium P01_C01_bin.38
ACGAAAGTTGAGATTTGGTAGTACTTTTCTCATCTTCCGTCGGGAGGTGCTTGTTTTACCACAAGCATTTCCCTATTTTTTATACCAGTTTTTATGCGCCGTGACCGCGTAGCGGTCACGAGCTTTAGTCTAAACTCCAGTCTTAAGGCTAACTTTTCTTCTGAGAGTGGTTGGATTTGTGCTGGTTGTCCAGTTTGGTTGTAAGGATTACCCGAATATTTGTTATAGCGTCTTCTGTTGTTTGATGCGCCGAAGTTATTGTTTTGAAGCGACGTTAATGCTCCTTCTAACTGTGCTACTCGGTTGTTGATAGCTTCTAATTTTTCTTCTGTGGAATCTGCTCCGTTGTTATCTCGTTCTTGAATGCTACTTCTTAGTTGCTGCAACTCTTCTTCTAGTTTTTGCAAGCGCACTTCTGTACATTGCTCTATACCCTGTATATTTCCTAGCTCTTGAGTCAAAGCCCGAATTACTATGTCTGTGGCGGTTTTACCCGGTTGTGAGGAGGCTGCTTTACGAAGCGCTTGTGCCAATGATTTGGGCAATCTAAAATTCATTGACTCGCGTTCTAATGGTGTCATGTCTATACATTGAAATATACGATGTATAGTTAGCTTATAACGCGGTGGGTACTGGAAAACGCTCCCCCGGAGCGCGTGTTGTAGATGCGCTCTCCCCATGACGGCTGGTAAAGTGTTGCGAGCGGAAGAACGTTTCTTTATTATTGAAAATCTCCCGAGTTGAATTCGGGAGAGTGTGGAAGTATTCAACTAATTACTTTTTATTGGTTTAGCCAAGCTTCTAAATCAGCAACGGAATTAAAATCTAATAATGCTTCTCCCAACGCTTCTAATTGTTCAATTGATAAACCATTAATTCGCTCAATTAATGATGAATCAATTTCCCCAACACGACGATTTAACTGACGTATAATTACACGTTGTTCTCCTTCTTGTATTGCTCGTTCCCGGTCTTGTTCATAAAGTGGTTTTAATCTCACAATTAACTCCCTATCCTCTTCTTCTAAGTTTTGGTTTGCTCTTAAATTTTCGCGCAGGTTGTAAACTAATTTTAACGTTGCTTGTTGAAATGGGTTTGATGGTGGTAATTGTTGCAACTCTTCGATTGCTTGTTCTTGTACTCTACCCTTACCCAAAAGCCTTAACCATAGTGTTTCTATAGTTTTTGGTAATTGGTGTATTGCTACTATTGCACTCCGTAAGTTGTCACCTAAAAAGTAAATTCCAGGGGGAAATCCTTCTTTTTGGTTAACGTTAAAACCTGATAATATTGTCTGTGATGCTGTAGGAGTTAAAACCCACAATTTGGGTATTTTGTCTTCTTGTAACTTTGTATCATTCGCTTTAGCTTCCCGCCTCATTTTAGCTTTTACTTCCAATACTTTTATGATGCAATCACAGATTTCGTCGGCAGGAGCGGCATTACGAAATGGTTCCAATATTGCCGGATATTCTGCAAATCTTCCTAGTATTCCTAGCAATTCTAAATCATAGGTTTGTTGTGCTGAAGGAGTGAATAGAATGTCTATTTCTTTTTTCTCCCCCGATACTTTTTTATCGGGTTCTACTGTGCCATAATTTTTGAGTAATTCTTCTAAATAGTCTTTGGCGAATTCGTCATGAATAAATCGAGTCATTCAGTGGGTGTTGGTGATAGTTTTGATTTAATTTTAACAATATTATTTTATCATTTTGTGTGAATAATAAATAAGCTTTTCCATTGCATTGTTATAGATTTATTCTGATAGAGACGCAATAAAAATATGTTCCCAGAATCCTTGTTTTTGTCGCGGTGTTAAGTATCTATCAAGATATTGGTGCAAGTTAATACGGAATTTCCATTGGAGATATTTATCAATTCCACCAATAGGAACAACTTCATTCAAATATTTATGTTGGTATACTCCCAAGTATCTAGTAGCAAAGATAAATTCTGAGAGTAAAATGATTTGTTCGTAGCTAAAGTATTCGCCTTTCTTGGGTGCGCTATCTTCCCCCAATCCATACTTACACCATTGCTTTACGGTGGTCAGGGATACGTTGCAGTGCTGTGCTAGCTGGGTTTGAGTAAATATAATATCGATTTTAGTAGGTGTTACTTCCATTTTTATTCTCTTAGCTTTTAGTAGATATGTTGCACTTATAAATAGTTCAGTTTTAGTTACAGTTTAGTTTGATTTGTATTCATGTTAAACAAGAGTTTCACTATACAGGTTGTTCACTTAATTAAATGCAACCGCTGGTTTTGTCGCTTCTACATTGAGCTTTTAATAATATCGAGTTGAGCCTCTATTAAACCTCTATTAAACTTGCTATTCCAATGGGAGAAAAAACATCTAGCTCGGAATGCTGATGCTTTAATAAAATTGAAAGCGAAAGGATAATATTACTACATATTTTTATCTAACCCAAGTTTATATAACGCGCACAACCGTGCTTTTAATTAGTTATCAAAGTTAATAGGGGTAGCGTTAAAATGACCGTGGATTAGTTCAGGTCGAAACCATGACGGTAATGTTTTTTCTACATCTTCTAAGTTGTTGCCGTCCTTATCTTTCATACCAAATTTAATAACAACTCTAGGAATAGGTTTTTCACCATCTACAGAGAACTTTTCTATTAACCAACCTCTACCCCTAAGCTCATAGTTACCATCACCAAATGATGCATTAGTGAAGGAGTGAGTAACACCAATAAACAATTCTTTGGCTTTTCTGGTATCAGAATAAGTGGAGGTAACGAAAAGTGGTATTAGTTCTTTCGCTTCCTTTGATATCTTCGCTAGTTGGGTAAATTCATCAAGAATAAACTGTTCTTTCTCTGTAGGTCGCTGGTTAATCCTTTTGCTTCTACGTTCTATTTGGTCTTGCAATGCTTCCAGAATTGAGGAGTTATTATCATGTCTTGCTTCTGCCCTTAGTAGGTTCCACTTATCGCTGTTCTCCCCGTTTAGATGCTTGTCAGCAATCCGATAAACTTTGTGTCCCAGCTTTTCCCTAATAAGCCCTAAGCTAACTGCCATCGATGTTTTAGCGCTTCCCATATCTCCTATTAGAAAGATGGGTTTAACAGAATTAACCAAATCCCATAACCAGCCATCCTCATGGGCTTTGAGCGCTTCGGTAAGCTCGCACAGAAGCAATTCATCAACGTTTTGGGTAGTTGGAGTAGCATCGCGATCGCCACCCTTTCCTTGAAGTTTTGCACGTTCTTTATCAGCCTTGGCAGCGTCACGAAGGTTTTCTGCGATGGTTTTATCCATCTCCGAATTGCCTGCATCGAATTGTTTTAAAGCTGCTGCATGGGTTGCGTCTTGCACTTCACTTTGCTTTTTATATCGTTCATTAACTGCGTCTTGAGATATCAACCCAGTTTCTAGTCTCATTCCTACCCATTGGTTGCGAACTGTATCGGTTTTAAAATCCCTTTCTTCGCGAGAATTAACACCAAATATTTTTATCTGTGTTTTATATCCCTCTAGTTCGTAGTGTGCAGCTAATTCTACTTTCTCACACTTTTTAGCCCAAGAAAGCAACCCACCACCTACTGTTGCAATAGATACTAAATACCACCATACCGTAGTTTTTTCGCCCGGAATATCCCTTATAATGAATGAGTTTTCTGGTAGTGGCTTGAGTGCTTCATATTGCTTTCTTTCCCATACCTCAGACAGCATTTTATGTTCGTACTGGCAGTATTTATCATCTAATTTACGTTGCGCTTGTTCGTAATTATCGCGGCGAATATTAGCTGTCTTTGGACAAAATTTAATCCCTACCATATCGTAGGGACGAACGGTTTCACCCATCAAAATCGCGCAGCAAGCACCAACAGCTAACCCTGCTACAGCCAGTCCTCCCAATGGTATTTGAAACTTTTTCTTCATTTTCTTTTGGAATCAACAGCAATGTATAAACCAGCGATTGCAACAATGGAGCCAAATACTAAAAGCTTGTTTTGGTCATCCTGCGGTAATGCTTGAAATTCCTCAACAGTTTTATTTAAGTTGTCGTAAGTTTCGTTTGAGTTATTGTAAATATGATAAAAATCGCCGATAGAACCCCATAATATAAATGCGGTTCCTATAGTCGATAGCACAAACTTTAATAGCTTTCCCATTCCTTCTACCTTCCATTCTGCTTCATTACGATCTAACCGAAATGCATCAAGGCAATCTCGGTTAACGATGTTATTGATAAGGAATACCGAAGCAATAGCAAAACCCAAAGCACTACTACCAGAAACAAGAATTAAAAATCTAGCAAAGGAATAAGAAGTGATACCCCAAAATGCCGATTCAAAGCCTCTTAAAATGCTTCTATGTTTATTGATTCGTTTGGTTAGATTGGCTTTATA
>JBCCLY010000429.1:0-4365 GCA_039026655.1 Cyanobacteria bacterium P01_C01_bin.38
CTGCATTCAACTGAAAACCGCTACATCCATCTTGCACGGATAATTACATTTTCAACTGTCAACTGCCCACCTTTTAATTGTTAACCACTTAACTGCTAACTTCTAACTCTTAACTCCTAACTCCCAACTCCTAACTCCTAACTCCTAACTCCCAACTCCCAACTCCTAACTCCTAACTCCTAACTCCTAACTCCCAACTCCTAACTCCAAACTCCTAACTCCTAACTCCTAACTGTCTGGTTGTTCTACTCTTGCTGTAATTCCCTTTTCTTTAAGAAGTTCTAAATGGTTTTTTAATCTCTGTTTAGATTTAAAGGCACCTAAGT
This sequence comes from Cyanobacteria bacterium P01_C01_bin.38, assembly GCA_039026655.1. Taxonomy (GTDB): domain Bacteria; phylum Cyanobacteriota; class Cyanobacteriia; order Cyanobacteriales; family Nostocaceae; genus Rivularia. Next base: position 327 of record JBCCLY010000429.1, read on the forward strand.
AAACATATTTGCCTTCTGGTGATAAATATGCATCTGGAATTACTTTTTTAACTTCGGCTAAAGTATTGCCTGTATTATCTACGATGACATTGTAGAATCCACCATTCGTTGGTTCAATTTCATCAAGGTTTTGAGGTGTAGTTGCTGTTTCGGTTTCGGAAACAGGCTGAGCGGGAGCAGGAGTAGGAGTATTTACAACTGTCGGCGACACCTGTTGTGTAGTTGTTGTTTCTTGGGCTGTACGTGTTACCGCACTGGGTGCTACGGCAGTTGGTTTAGGCGTTGGCTTGGCTTTGGGGGTTGCTCCGGCCACATCATCAATACTATTTATGTTGGGAAGCGCATCCGAAGCAAGATTAGGATTTCTGGATACGGGAGGCGCTAATTTTCTATCAAGAGGATTTACATCACTAACTGTTTCAGTGTTTTCACTACTGCTAATTTCTTGATTGCGCTTAAAAAGTCCTCCAAAACTCAATGAGGCAAGGTCATCTAAGTTAAAAATAATATAGCCGAAGGTAATACTTGATACTAAAAGCAATAGCATTGAACCAATGCTTAAAGGTGATAGCAGACTATCATTGTTACTCTTTGGCTTTTTGGTTTGTGGCTGCTGCTCTTCTTGTAAGCTTCGCAGCAAAGCTTCAGAAGATTCTAGATAATCTTCAGGTTGCGATTTTGTGTCATCAGGAGGCGGAGATATATTTTCTGGAGGTGTACTCCGATTAATATCCGCTTTAATAATGCTGCTTTGGTTTGACACGGATTCTGTTTGATTTTGAGAATTCGTTGTCGCAGCGGGAAATGGTACTTGCTCCTGACTAGAAGGAATTTGAGGAAACGGAATTTCAGAATCTTTATTATTCGTTTCTTTTGGCGTTTCTTTGGGCGTTTCTTTGGGAAAAGTTTCTGGAGCCGGAGGTGGTGGAGGTGGTGTTTTAATTTCGTTTCCTGAAATGCTCGCTTGCTGCTGTCTTATATAAGCCGCAGCTTCTTCACCCGTTAAGCTTTGCTGCGACTTAACAGACGCAGCAGTTATAGTATTTTGAACTGGCGATTTCGCAGCAATCAAACTACCAAGACTTTTTTGAATTGGAACCCTATGTGCAATTCGGGTTCGACGATATCGCGCTAATTCTTCATCAAGCTGTACTTCTAAACTTGCCAGAGCCGCACTAAGTGTCGGTTTTAAATTTGATGTTTTAGATTTTTGTAACCCAGAATAATATAGGGGGTTTTCACTCATTGCCCATGTGCCTCCGTACCTACTGCCAGATTATCCAATATTTGAAAATTATTTCGCATAAAATTAACGCAGGTTTCCCCGATTGAGCCATTAGCCCCAATTCCCCACAAATATCTCCCGCCAAATGGGAACGCGATTTATCAAACCTGTCCCAATATGAAAGGAGCGATCGGGGGTAAAACAGATACCCGCTTTGCCAATCCTAGCGAAAATTATCATAGTTATATGATTTCACTAAAATGTAATTCCTGCCAAAAGGCTTATTTAAAATGTCCTTCCAATCAATTCCAGAAATTTTAGAACGACTGCAAATTGAAGCTTTATACAAGCAGCAGCCTATACAACGGTTACTCGATTGCTGGGAAGAAGTTGTGGGAAAAGTTATTGCCACTCATACCCAGCCAATATCTATTGAGCGGGAGGTTTTGTGGGTTGCGACTTCGGGGGCTGCTTGGGCGCAAAACTTGACTTTTGAGCGTCGAAGACTGCTAAAAAAATTAAATAAAATATTACCAACTCCCTTGGTAGATATACGCTTTTCTACCGCTCGTTGGCAGCCTACCAAAAAAAAATCATCTACGCAACCAATTATTTCGTCTAGAGAGCATCCAAGTTATTTAGGTAATAATACCAATCAAAACCCGAATCTTCACACTCGACCTAAAAATCCTCACGCTGCTTTTACTAATTGGACTCAAACAATAAAAACACGACATTCATATTTACCACTTTGTCCTAACTGTCAATCTCCCACTCCCAGTGGAGAATTAGAACGCTGGGGTGTTTGTTCGATTTGTGCTGCTAGGTCTTTTTGAATGGGGAGCAGAGAACTGTTAAAAACATAATTGGTATGTTCGTTAGTAATTACCCCTCCTATATTGACATTTGAGATAAACGAATTAGCTTGAGGAAGTACTCCTTAAAGCGTAAAGGTTACTATGCTCCTATATCTAAAGCAGGTTGATTAATCTCGATCCCCAACTGGTTTGGGTACTAAATTCGATAATGCTTTTTGTAATCGTTTGTTGCTTTTTCGTTACAAAAAAACTGAGAAATATGACACAAACATAAAGAGATTATAAAGCTTATTTTATGCTGGGATCGTGGAAACTTAGACGGAATAATGACTTTATAGGTTTACTCCGTAATTATGTCTAGGAGCAAAATAGGAGATGTAAATCAGTCGAGCATACGGCATTAAAAATGAAAAGCATCCAATCCTTCACCGTTAACTCTTGCCGGAATTGTCGTCACTTCGCATCAGTCGGGCGGCGCGGAGGAAATTGTCAACAACTAGGAGCGCCTGTACGCGGAAGTTGGAAAGCCTGTTCTTTATCAGCTGCTCCCTTTGCGCCCTCATGGGAAACCTTGGAAGATGCTTGGAGTTTGCCCGATGCTACCCCGTTATTAGCTCATGGTTCTAATAATTTAGATATCGAACGTGTAGAACAAGATGTTGAGCAAGTGTCTACAGCAGTTAAAGAAGAAGCTTTATTAAGTTAGATTTTTATGTGAGGAGCAATCTTCTTTATTGTTGGAAAACTTGAACGGTTAATCAAAACAAAATATGTAGAGCAACTTTTAAGGTAAAAACAATTTAACCGTTCTATAGTTTTGAAGCGGTCAAACGCGGTTTTAACATAGAAATAAAATTCGTTTTAAAATTTCATATTGTTAAGTACCTACGTCATTATGATGTTACAAAAAATTGCACCTGCTAAGTATGGGTGCAATTTTTATATTTATGTGAAATTATTGAAGCATAGGAAGCGGTTTGAAATCCAAAACAAAAGCATCCGTTGTTAACATCCCTGCATTGAACTAGGGCAACCAAGGATATTGACGAAAATCTGGTTTCCGCTTTTCTAAAAATGCTTGCTTGCCTTCGCTACCTTCTTCTGTCATGTAATAAAGTAAAGTGGCATTTCCAGCGAGTTCTTGTAAACCGGCTTGCCCGTCGCAGTCAGCATTAAACGCAGCTTTTAAACAGCGAATCGCAATCGGACTTTTTTCTAAAATTTCTTGTGCCCATTGAATACCTTCAGCTTCTAACTTATCTACAGGTACAACAGTATTTACTAACCCCATATCTAAAGCTTGTTGGGCGCTGTATTGACGACACAAAAACCAGATTTCACGAGCTTTTTTTTGTCCGACGCAACGGGCTAAATAACTTGCACCAAAACCACCGTCAAAACTGCCAACTTTTGGCCCGGTTTGTCCAAATATCGCATTATCGGCGGCAATAGTTAAATCGCAAATTAAATGTAAGACGTGCCCCCCACCAATCGCATAACCAGCAACCAAAGCAATTACAACTTTGGGCATAGAACGAATCAAGCGCTGTAAATCTAATACATTTAAACGGGGAATGCCGTCATCATCGACATAACCTGCTTTTCCCCGGACGCTTTGGTCGCCACCAGAACAGAAAGCATATTTCCCGTCAGTATGAGGGCCAGCGCCAGTAAATAAAACTACGCCAATACTAGAATCTTCGCGGGCATCGCAAAAAGCTTGATAAAGTTCAAAAACAGTTTTAGGACGAAAAGCATTGCGTTTGTGAGGACGGTTGATGGTTATTTTCGCAATGCCATCGGCTTTATGATAAAAAATATCTTCGTAGGTTTTGGCGGTTTGCCAGTTGATTTGCATTATTTGGTAATGGGTAATTGGTAGTTGGTAATAGGTAATTGGTGATGGGATATCAATCGACCCTAGCTTGAGAATTTTATCGTAGTGTGGGGACTTAAGACTAATTTTTTGACTACGTTTATATCCGCTTGGGGTTGC
>JBCCLY010000430.1:0-4365 GCA_039026655.1 Cyanobacteria bacterium P01_C01_bin.38
TAGGGTGTGTTACGGCACGACTATGTATAATTCAAGGTAACAAATTTGATAATGCCGTAACGCACCATCACGCTATGTAAATAACTCAAAACCTCAAATCATAAAATCTAAAAAAATTCAACAAATGTCTACCATCGAAATCACTTATAAAATCTTATTTTAATTGTAGGGTGTGTTACGGCACAACTATGTATCATTGAAAGCAAGAAATTTGATAATGCCGTAACGCACCATTACGTTATGGTAATAACCCGAAATTTCAAATAATAAAATCTAAAAAATCAAAAAAATGTCTACCATTACAATCACCAATTTAACCACAAAAGACACAAAAAAGATTATTGAAATATTTTCCGATGGCTTTGAAGACTATCCACTGATGGAATACTTCTTCGGGGATGCATATAAACAATCTATAAAACATTTAATACAATTTACCTGCGATAGAGCATCTGAAGGTAATGGCTTACTTCTTGGTGCTTTTGTTGAAGGAAATTTGCAAGGAGTTGCTTCTATAGCTCCCCCGCAAAACGATCAAAAAGTTGAAAAAACAGCAACATCCTTAGAAGAAAAATTTGCAACAGCAATCGGTGAAGAAGCTTTGATGCGAATAGAAAAGTATTCCGAGCTGAAAAAGGCAAATAAACCTGCTTCTCCTCATTTTTATATCAATACTCTTGCCGTAATTCCACAAAATCAAGGAAAAGGAATTGGCAGCGCAATTCTTTCACATATACATCAAATGTCAGAACAAGATTCTGATTCTCATGGTGTCGCTCTTGATACCCAGACACAACAAAACGTAGACTATTATCAGCGATTTGGCTATGAAGTTTCTGCTACAGCAAAATTAGAAAATGTAAATAATTGGTTTATGTTTCGACGTAATAATTAAGAAACCCGGTTTTTTGAAAAAACCGGGTTTCTAATGCTTAATCCGATAAAAAATGGTAGGTTCGTAGTTGGGACTAAAGTCCTAAAACCGAGCGATAAATCGCCAACTACAAACCTTATTAACTTTTGAACTGGTTCGTAGTTTGGACTTTAGTCCTAAAACCGAGCGATAAATCGCCAACTACAAACCTTATTACCTATTAAAATATCTCTTTTAAATGCTTAATTCCCATCAAATTACAGATAAATTATTGCAAAACTGGTGCGAATTATTGCAAAATTTTGATATCAACCAAACTGCTGCCGAAAAAACTTTTACTCAAATAGCTGAAGCTTATTCTACCCCAAATCGCTATTATCATAATTTAGAACATATTCACCACGTTTTAGAAGTAATTCAAACCTTAACTTTAAAATCTCAGACTGAAGATTTGCAAACCGAAACTGTTCAACTGGCTGCTTGGTTTCATGACATTGTTTACGACACCAAAGCCAAAGATAACGAAGAAAAAAGCGCCCAATACGCCGTCGAATTTCTTTCATCGCTATCAATTCCCCCTGAATTTATTAAAAACGTTGAAAATATGATTTTGGCAACCAAACATCAACTTTTAAATGGCGTTAAACAAAACTCTACCACAGGCGATCGCCTTACTCAAATATTACTAGATGCAGATTTAGCAATTCTAAGTAGCAACCCCGAAGAATACAGTAAATATGCTCATGCAATTCGTCAAGAATACATCTGGGTACCGGAAACAGAATACATTGCAGCTAGAAAACAGATATTACAAAATTTCCTACAGCGCAAGAATATTTACTTTACTAAATCAATGCAGCAGACAAAAGATAAAATGGGAGCATCCCAAATGTGTAAAAATATTATCTGTCATTGCGAACGAAGTGAAGCAATCGCAACACTTTGAGATTGCTTCACTTCGTTCGCAATGACAACTAAAATCTTGATTGTGCAAAATTGGGATGCTCCCGATAAAATTGCACGAAATAATCTAGAAACAGAAATTAGGTTAAAGGTTAAAGGTCAAAGGTCAAAGGTCAAAGGTTAAAGTTATTATAACTCCTAACTCCTAACTCCTAACTCCTAACTCCTAACTCTTAACCCCTAACTCCTAACTCCTAACTCCTAACTCCTAACAATAAATCTGTCAAAGTATTTGTGATACGATGACTTTCCATTGGTAAAATATCTGAGCCGTGCATCATTTTTTGAGTCATTACGAAGTGAACTAATGAACCAACGATAATTCTTGCGGTTGCTTCTGGATCGGATATTTGAAGCTCTCTCTGAGATGCTAAATAATGGTGAAGAGTATCAACAGCAGGCTTTACTAAACTCGTAACGCAAAATTGTGCGATTTCTGGAAAACGCCCGGATTCTCCAATTAATACCCGCATAAATGCCATGTATTCTTCGTCTTCAAGCATTTCGTTTAATACTTTTGCTGCTAATTCATGCAGTACTTTTTTGGGTTCTCCAACTAAATCTTCTGCTCCAAAAACCGTAGTAAATCTTTCTTTTGCCAATTTTTCTACTAATGCTTTAAACAGCCCTTGTTTATCTTGAAAATGACTGTAAACAGTTGCTTTTGAAACACCCCCCGAAGCCGCAACTCTATCCATGCTAGTGCCAGCATAACCATGCACCAAAAATTCTCGCATCGCTCCTTGGAGAATTTGCCCAACTTTTGACTTTTCAGGGTGAGTATTGCCGAGTTTTAATAGTCCCATTTTGACCTATTTTTAGCTTTAATTGAGCAATTTTATCGAGATGAAGTAAAACTGGTGGAAAACGATACAAAAACAAGTAATCTTACATCAGATATTTACCCAATTTCCTAACTGTATTTACTAAAAATAAGCATATTTACCGAGTAAACTCGTATTATTGATTTACAGTAAAAAACCCCCAAACCCTTAATATATCTCAGTTGTGCATCCGAAAATTTACAATAACTAAGACTAAACTAGTCGGTTTAGTCTAATTGTATTATAAATAAGAAATAATAAAAATTCAGTATTTTTTGGGATGCCATGCAAGAGAACATTAAACTAAAACATTCATCATCTCCCGAACTTACCCGCCCTTCACGATTGGCGGTGACGGTGGCAGCTTTTGCAATGGGTGGAGCTAGTATTTACACGCTGCAACGGTTTAAGGATGGAAATGTAGCACAAAAACCTCAAGCACTACCCCCAGCAATTCCCAAGATAGAAACGGTAACTGCTTTGGGAAGACTCGAACCCAAAGGAGAAGTAATTGAACTGTCTGCACCGTCGATGGGAGCGGAAGGAAGTCGAGTTGAGAAGTTACTTGTAAATGTTGGAGATAACGTCAAAACCGATCAGGTAATAGCGATTCTGGATAGTCGAGATAAACTTATGGCTGCTTTTAAAGAAGCAAAAGAAGCCGTAAGAGTAGCTCAGGCTAATTTAGATTTGGTTAAAGCAGGTGCAAAACAAGGTGACATCGACGCGCAGAAAGCTAGTGTTGCTCGTTTACAAGCTGAAAAAATCTCGGAAATTAAAGCGCAACAAGCAGCAATTAATCGATTGCAAGTTGAACAAACTACCGAAGCTAGAGCGCAACAAGCAACTATTAATCGATTGCAAGCTGAAAGAGATAGAGAAATAGAAGCGCAAAGAGCAACTATTGCTCGTTTGGAAGCAGAGTTAGAAAATGCTCGATTAGAAAAAGGGCGTTATCAAAGCTTGTATAAAGCAGGAGCGATTTCAACATCTATAAGAGATAGCAAAAACTTAATCTTACAAACAGCAAAGGAACAATTAGCAGAAGCTAGAGCAAATTTAGGGCGGATTAAATCTTCCAAAGAGCAGCAGTTAGCAGAAGCACGAGCTAACCTAGAACGGATTCAATCATCAAGAAGGCAGCAACTTGCACAAGAAAAAGCTAACTTAGAACGGATCCAATCATCTTTAGAACAGCAAATAAATCAAAGTAAAGCAACTTTAGCAAGTGTTGCAGAAGTTCGTCCGGTAGATGTAGTAGTTGCTCAGGCAGAAGTTGATCGTGCTGTAGCAGCAATGAATCGAGCCGAAGCAGATTTGAAACAAGCTTACGTGCGTTCTCCCCAAAGCGGTCAAATATTTGAGGTTAATACTCGTCCAGGGGAAAAAGTATCAGATAAAGGAATAGTCCAAATCGGTCAAACTAGCGAGATGTACGCCATAGTCGAAGTTTACCAAAGCGACATTAATAAGATACGTTTGGGACAAGAAGTAGAACTTTTAGCTGATGCAGTACCTGGTAAATTAACCGGAATAGTAGATCAAATTGGCTTACAGGTGCAAAAGCAAAATGTAGTTAATAGCGACCCATCAACAAACATTGATTCCCGAGTAGTAGAAGTTCACGTGCGTTTAAACGATCGATCCAGCGAAAAAGCTGCCAGATTTACTAATTTACAAGTAAGAGCAGTTGTTGAAATTTAA
>JBCCLY010000431.1:0-4361 GCA_039026655.1 Cyanobacteria bacterium P01_C01_bin.38
CCCACAACTTCCCTAACCCTGTAAATTGGTCTACCTTGGGACTCGTGGTAAGTACGCATTAATAACTCAGCCAGTAATCCAAAGCAAAATAGCTGTACCCCAGTAACTAAAAGCAATACAGCTAATATTAATAAAGGGCGATCGCCAATTTCTTGACCTAAGATTAATTTAGCCCAGGTTAAATAAGTACTGATTGCTCCACCCAAAACCATAAAAATTAAACCCCAAAGTCCAAAAACGTGCATCGGACGGTTGAGGAATTTTTTCATAAAGGCAATGGTTAATAAGTCCATTACTACTCGGAAAGTACGACCCAAGCCGTATTTACTGCTACCGAAACGGCGTGCGTGGTGGCGGACTGGTACTTCGGTGATTCTCGCACCTTCGATGTAAGCTAAAGCTGGTAGAAAGCGGTGCAGTTCTCCGTATAAATTCATATCAGCTACCAATTCGCTACGGTAGGCTTTGAGAGAACAACCGTAATCGCGAATATTGACGCTAGTGACGCGACGAATTAGCCAGTTAGCAATTTTGGAAGGTAATAAACGGCTCAAGGCTGCATCTTGGCGATTTTTACGCCAGCCACTTACCAAGTCGTAACCTTCATCCAGCTTTTCTAACAGCATGGGGATATCAACGGGGTCATTTTGTAAGTCAGCATCTAAAGTTACAATAGCCTTGCCCCGTGCATGATAAAAACCTGCTGCCATCGCCGCAGTTTGACCGTAATTGCGTCGCAAAATTATGCTTTTTAAATCGGTTCGCGTTTGTGCTTGGTCTTTAAGCAGTTTTACTGAACCATCATTAGAACCATCATCAACGCAGATAATTTCGTAACTCAAATTATTTTCAATCAAAGTGGATGAAATTGCTTCTAGCAAATGAGGCAAACTTTCCACCTCGTTATGCACTGGTACCACTACAGAAACATCCGGAGCAGAAGATATTGTACCTTCTTGCGCCAATCTTTCAGAAAGAAACCCATTTCTCATAATTATTTTTTCGTTTATTTGATTCGAGCTAATTTTTGGGGGATGTAACTGCTTACTACCCTTCCTACACCACGTAGCTGTTTATAATATGACCGACTAACCTCGTCTCCCTGTTCCGAAAGACAGTCAATTCCAATACCGTTTCGTCCTTTATCTTTACCAGAACTATGGATATAGCAATTATCCCCCAAATACAGCCCAACATGAGTAGCTTTTTGGGGAGTGCCAAAAAATATTAAATCGCCTTCTTGTAAAGAGCTTGGATCGAAATTCTCTACAGTACAAACTTGTTGCAGAAAAGCTTCTTGCTGATAAGCATCTCTGGGTAAACGAATGTCAACTGAACTAAAAGCCTTTTGCATAAGTCCCGAACAATCAAAATTTGGCCCAATGGTACCACCCCAAAGGTAGTAATTTGGTTGCTGCATGGCTTTACGAGTAAAAGCAATAACTTCGGGTATCAGCTGCTTTATTTGCGCTTGTGAAAATGATTTAATTTGCAATGGTTGAGTTGCTAGTGATAATGATTTCAAATCGGTTATCGATAACCAACCAGGATAATCATCTTCACACAAGCATACCTGTACCGCAGTTTGGTTTAATGTTTCTGGGATTATCCGTAAATATCTGCCTTTCTCGGCTTGAGTTGACAATTCCTTGCATTCGGCAGAATCGTAGATATTTAAATCTGCTCTAGTTTTGTACTCAACGTTTGCTTGCAATTCCTCTTGAGACATAAAAATCTGTAACTATTAACAACGAATTTTAATCCAAAATCGGACGAAGGCTATGTTTTTTAAACACGACGAACAACTCGAACAACTTGGTAATCGTATTTTAGAGGCTACCGTAGCTAAATTTTCTACGTTAGCTCGTAACCAAATCGCCTTAACTTGGATTATTTACGATCCGCCGGTACCTGTAAATACTGGTGGTGCTTTAACTCCCAATGCTTTTTGGAATCATCCAGTACGTGGTTTTAATTATCGCGGTGAAGAAAGAATTTATCCGGCTTCTGTAATCAAGTTATTTTATTTGCTGGCAGTACACGAATGGCAGCAAAAAGGCATGATAGAAACTTCCGCCGAGTTAGAGCGAGCCATGCGCGATATGATTATCGATTCAAGTAACGATGCCACCAGCTTAATTGTAGATGTATTGACAGGTACGACTTCCGGGCCAGAATTACCAGCTGGGCCATTTGACACTTGGAAACAGCAGCGTAATATTGTTAACCGCTACTTGCAGTCTTTGGGATGGGAAGAATTACAGGCAGTAAATGTATGTCATAAAACTTGGGGAGATGGTCCTTACGGAAGAGAACGGGCATTTTACGGAGAGTTATTAGAAAATCGCAATATGTTAACTACCAATGCAATTGCGAGATTATTGCACGCTATTGTCGGTGGAGTTGCAGTCAGCGCCACACGTTCCCAAGAAATGATGAATGTCATGAAGCGCAGTTTAAATCCTGAAGAATTACCCAAAGATGTAGAAGAAGATCAAATTACGGGTTTTTTAGGTGGTAGCCTTCCTCAAGAAGCGAAAATTTGGTCAAAAGCAGGTTGGACTTCCTCAGTTCGTCACGACGCAGCTTATATTGAGATACCGGATAAGCGTCCTTATTTATTAATTGTATTTACAGAAGGGAAAGCAAACGCCCTTAGTAGAGAGATTTTACCTTTCGTTTCTAAGCAATTTAGGGAAGCGGTGGGCGGTATGGATTAGGTGAGTTAGGAGTTAGGAGTTAGGAGTTAGGAGTTGTAAAAATACCTGTAGTGGGAGCCGAGCAGCTCCCTTATTGTCTTTTTGCAATCAATGCCTAATGTCTAACTTTTTACTTTGTGATTATATTTGAGGGTCGAAAGTGCATGCTAATATCGATTCAAAACTTAGCTAATAAATAATATGACAGAATTAAATCTTGATTCAGATCAAATCAAGCAAATATTTAAAACTGCATTGGTTGAAGTAATTCAAGAAAATCAAGAAGTTTTTTCTGATTTGTTCGCAGAAATTATTGAAGATATAGCGTTAGAAAAAGCCATTAAAGAAGGTGAAGATACTGAGATAGTAAGTAGAGAGGCGATTTTTAATATTTTGAATAATAAATCATGAATGTTGAATTTAGAAAAAGCTTTGACTTATGTTTTGAGTCAAGTTAGAAACGTTTTTACAATTAAATGAAAAGCTATTTATCATTTTAGTCTAACGCAGTTCTATTGTTACCAGGATTATACTTACGTATAATTTGAGCAACTTTAAGTTCATCTTCTTCAAGAAAACCTTCTTCATCTATGTAATAAGCTCCAGATTCATAACATTCAGCAATAGTCATTATCATAGTAGTTAAATCATCATAGATAATTTCTGGCTCAGTCGATTCAGGAGCGTATAATCCTATAGGCACTTTATCTTCAGAGTTTTCACTAAAAATGGCAAAGTAACATTGACCATCATCGTGAAAAATTGGAAACCAATAAGAAGACCATTCTTCAAAATCGCAGGATTCTTTAGAAAACTGAGTTTTTTCTTGATAAAAATTTCTGACATTGTTTTCTATTTCCATAAATTCCTTATATTTTTCTATAGCTTCTTCAAGGGAATAATATAAGTAACCTGGAAAGAACTCAACTTGATTTATTTTTAGTCCATATCCTCCAGAACCATTATGCCAACCGTACAGTTCATAAAAATTTTCATCAAATTGAAAAGGTAAATTTTTGAGCTTATCATCGATTTGCTCAGCCTTTAATCCAACTTGTAATAAAGATATAAACTCTGGTCTATACTGCTGCATCCAATTCGATATTCTATCAAGAGCATTGGTTAGTCTTTGCATAAGTAGGTTGGCGTTGAAAATTGTAATGCTAGATAAGAAAGTAGAGTAGAAAGTAGAGGCGGGGAAGTCAGAGTATTGCAAAGGAAGGATATTTACAAATATTTTCTTTAATAAATTTAGTATAAAAGGAGATAGGGGAGAGTAAGTAGAAGAAGGAGCATCCTAAATTTTTAATTTTGTAGTGCGTTAGCGGAAGCGTTTCTGTAAGGAAATGCATCTTGCTCGCTATAGATATCGAGCGAGCAAGATGCTCGCACTACCAAACATTTTTTCACAATTGGGATGCTCTCAATTACCAATTACCAATTCTTAACTCCTAACTCCTAACTCCTAACTCCTAACTCCTAACTCCTAACTCTTTCCCTATTTGTAACTCCTCTCATTTCTTTTACGGTGTAAATTGGTCGTCCTTTTACTTCTTCGTAAATACGACCGATATATTCACCTAAAATACCGATACAAAATAGCTGTACCGAACCTAAGAAAAATAGTGCAATTGTAATCAAGGTGTAGCCAATTAAAGGAGA
>JBCCLY010000432.1:0-4352 GCA_039026655.1 Cyanobacteria bacterium P01_C01_bin.38
AAGACAACAGTAGCGATTACTCCGATATTTAGCACTAAAAACAAAATAAATCCGTAAACCAAAAAGGATTTTAACGTTTTGACTTCTTTTTTTCGCTGTTTTACAGTTTTGTCAGAAAAACTCATAAATTATTGATAATGTAGGAATCGCATGGTTTATTTATGTACGCTCAACAGCTACTCTACGAAAGAATTTAGCAATTACTAATACGCTTAATAGAGATACCGCAGCACTGATAATAAACATACCCGTGTATCCGGTAGCGCTGGCGATTGTACCGCTGAGCATTGAAGCAGCAACTCCACCAATTGATACTACGGAAACTTGCAGCGTATAATCAGTGGCGGCTGTCTGACGATAAGCAGAGCTTGACACGTCAGGTGTATCGCATTTATCCATCATGGCGCTCAGTAAAGCTGTATATGCCATACCTTGCAACGCATTGACGGTAATAGTTACGGCGTACAATATGGGTAAACTACTGACACCGACTGCTGGTATTATATACAAAAGTGTTGCAATACTTGCTGCCAATCCAAATAAAATTAACGAATTTATTCTTCCTAATTTAGTAATCAAAACTCCGGCAATTAAAGCGCTGATAATACGAACGCTATAGCTGACAATCCCTAACATTACGCCAATTTCTGATAGCGACAATCCGCGATCGACAAAAAGCGGACGTAGCATTGTACCTGACATCATTTCTCCTCCCATATACAGTAGCAAAACTAACAGCCACGGTAATGTTTTGGGACGAGAAAGAAAACTTATAAAAGGTTGAAAATAAGATTTCAAAAAGCTTGATTTTTTTGGTTTATTATTTACTGCTTCTGGATATAATAGTACGGGAATTAAAGTTAACAACATAGTTCCTGACATAATTATTAAACTGTATTTCCAACCAACTCTATCCAATAAAATTAATACTCCACCACCGCCAATAATTGCACCAAATATATTTCCCCCCGATTGAACTGCGCTGCCAATTCCCCGTTCGTTTGGTTGGAGTAAATTAACAGCTAATGCGTCTGTGGCAATATCTTGACTGGAGGAGAACAAGAAAGCACAGAACATACAGATAACTAAGGTATTGAAGTTACTTTCAATATCAATAAATGCACATCCAAATGTGACAATTGCTAATAATAATTGAAATAAAATAATCCAGCCGCGATAATGTCCTAACTTCGGTAAACGATAGCGATCGATAAATGGGGACCAAAGAAATTTTAATGCAGAAGGAAGAATTAGAAAACTTAGAAAACCGATTGCATCCAGCGACATATTTTGCTGTCGCATAAAAATAGGTACGGTTTGAATAAAAAAGGTTGTGGGTATGAATTGAGCGGTGTAAAGTGCGGCGAGAAGGATTAGTTTGGAAAGCATGAGAATATTAATATAAATTTAGAAAAAAATTATGTAGAGACGCGATATATCGCGTCTCCAGGCAGTTTCTAGAAAAACCAACTATTTTTCAGGAGGCAGAGCCTCGGTGTATGGGTTCCCAGCCTGAGACTGGGAACTAGAAATATTGGCGCTAAAGCGCAACTACGAACAATAATTACAATGTGGCTTTAAATTGGACTCCGTATGTAACTGGATCTCCAAATCCTGCGGTTCCGTCTGGTACTGGGAATAAGAAACCGGAGGTGATGTAGCGAGTATCAAACAGGTTATTGGCATATAGATAAATGCCGTATTTTTCGGCTTCGTAACCGATACGAGCATTTACTAAAACGTAAGGTTCTTGCTTGATTTGGTTATTATCATCAAAATAAGTGATACCATAACCACTCAATCCCGCACGGGCATATAAACCTCCTTGGCTGCGATATTGTGCGGCTAAATTATAGGTAAATTGCGGGGTGAAGGGAACTTGATTGTCGCTTAAATCTACTTCGGTATCAGAGTTGAGATAGTTTTTGTATTTGCTGTCTACATAACCAACTGATGCAATTAAATCTAATCCTGTAGCTGGTTTTGCTTTTAATTCAAATTCAACTCCAGTGGCTCTTAGATCGATGTTGCTAACGCTTCCGAAAAATCCACTTTCGTCGAATTGCAATACTTGATAGTCATTTACATCGTTGTGAAATACCGATAAGTTGGCAATCAAACGATTATCCAGCCAAGAAGATTTTAAACCCGCTTCGTAACTCCAAGTTTTTTCTTCTCCAAATCGCAAGTCTGCTTCACCATTAGCACGATAATTTAATCCTCCTGGTCTATAACCTTTGGCGATTGTGGTATAAGCCATTAAGTTGGGATTAAGCTGATATTTCAAGCCAAACCGAGGAATCAATTCATCGTTACTGACTTCTTCATCTGTAAATTCCGGACGCAATGGAGTTAAACTACCGTCAGGATTTACTGACTCGTAGGTACTGTCAGAAGATGCATCGGAAGTTTCGTAACGCAAACCAGCAAATACGGTTAATGGCTCGATGGGTTTGTAATCAACTTGTCCGAATACGGCATAAGTTGTGCGAGAATCGTCTCCAAAACGGCGAAATCTGCCAAATCCGGGGAATTCGGTTCGAGCATCATCAACTATAAAGTCGCGAGATTCGTAGTAACCACCTAATAACCATTGCAAACGCTCGGCTGTTTCGGGAGATTGGAAGCGTAATTCTTGCGTCCATGTTGTTGAATTAACATCATCGATAATCTGCAATCCTCCGGTGCTTCCGGGAACTACGTTTTCCTGACGACTATAACGACGTGCTGTAATCGAAGTTGCTCGAAAACCTTCACCGTTATAACCAACTTTTACAGCTTGGGTATTGGTATTTAATTTGTTGTAACCTTCTCTCTGTAAATTAACTTCAAATGGGTCGTCGGGATTTATTCTGTTATAAGTAGGATTTCCATCATTCGTGAAACTGTTGTAGCTATTAAAAGATACAGTCCAATCTAATGTTGGTGTCCATAAAAGTTGCGCTCTGCCTGCAAATCGCGCTCTTTCACCTATTGTTTCACCCGTCGCAAGATTTTCAATAAATCCGTCTTGTCCTCTATAAGCTCCAGCGATTCTTAAGGCTAATTTATCCTCTTCCAGAGCATCGTTAATAGAAAATTCTAATTCGCGACTGTTGTATTTTCCGTAACTTAAACCGAAGGTAACTTCTGGTTCTAAAGTTGCTTGACGAGAAATAATGTTTACTACACCAGCCGAACTATTTTTACCATAAAGAGTACTTTGAGGTCCTCTAAGTACTTCTATTCTTTCCAAATCGGTAAAAGCCAAGTCTAGGAAACCGTTATAGTCAACCGGAATATCATCTATATAGAAAGCTACGCTATCCTGAGCGGTAAGAAAATTAGCATTATTTACACCCCTCATGCTGTAGTTACTGAACTCAGTACCACCATTAGATGTAGGAGCAAAGCGAAAGTTGGGGGTGTATTTTGCGATATCTTGAAAAGAATCGATTTGAGCGTCTTCGATTTCCTGTTGAGGAATTACAGTCAAACTCAAAGGAATCTCTTGCGCTTCTTCCGGACGTTTTTGTGCTGTAACTGTAAGTTCGATATCCGCTCTGAAAGCAGAATCCAAGCTCAAAACTAAACGGCGATCGCCATTTACTATGTTCAGAATTGGAGCATTGTCCACTCCAGTGATTCGTACCTCTACTTGATTGTCTTCCTGCGCGACGGTTATTGAAGCAATTCCTTCTACAGGGTTATTTTCCGTAAATCCACCACCCTGTATTAATACCGCATTCGGAATATCTGCAATTAAAGTATTACCATCAATTCTTGTCGTCGGTGGTACCAAATCTCCTTGGGGAGTTTCTAAAACAACTTCTAAACCAGTTTCTGTTTTTTGCAAACTTACACTAGTTATCTGCACAATTGCAGGAGTTGTATTTTCCTGCGTCAATAGATAAGCAGCGCTGGTTTTTGGAAGTTGAATTTCACTCAACTGAAGAATATTTGAAATTGATTTCTCAGTTGTTTCTTCAACCGCAGCTTTATCTTTACCGATGTCTATCTTTGTCTGCTTTACTTGTGCTAAAGCCGGTTGAGATAGCGCTAAATAAAATATACCTAGTATTCCTGCGTAGCAAAATTTCAACTTCAACACGTCCTCACACCACACTAAATAAGTAGAAATATACAAAAAGAAATTGCAGCATTATTTACAATGCCACAATCTTTACTTAAAGTAGTATTATTTACTGGTTAATTATGGGTGTCAAATGACAGCTTGTCAAACAAGTATTTAGTAATTAAAGTAATTAATTTATATTGTTTTTTAGACTACAAATTATATTGTTTCCGTTTGTATCAGAATTAATTAAACTTCCTCTCTCTTCTTCTTCCTCAGCGCTCTTCGTGTTCTAGAA
>JBCCLY010000433.1:0-4336 GCA_039026655.1 Cyanobacteria bacterium P01_C01_bin.38
GTTCAACTGCAATGTTAACTCCTCCAGACTGGGAAGGAACAACTAATCTAAACGATAGGGTATCTTTCGAATTAACTGACTTTTCAGTGCCAGATTACACACCTCTGTATTTTCAAATGAACATGTTCAAGAACGGAAGCAAGAAAACATCTGAACTGTTTGCGGTAAGTCGTTTTGAGAACGAAAAAGATGAGAGTTAACAAACGATATGATCGCATGGCCTTACTTAGCCATCTGCGAAGTATCTGCCAAACATTCCGCTTATCTGCCGCCAGGAAACTCTTGTACTTTTCTACTTACTTCCACTCGTGGGAGTTTTTTTTCTGTTTGTCGAAGTGTCAATTTGATACGTTGAATGCACCGGCAGATAAGCTACTTTTATCGCAACTAATCAATTTCGGAGGCCACAGCGCCATATCTGGGCATTGGAAACAAGGCTGATCAAACAAAACGTATAAAAGAATATCCAATAGAAAATGGCTAAAAATTATATAATCGATGGCGCAAGAATAAAATTCAACTCACATATAGGAACTTTTAAAGTGCTTGCAGATGTGCCTAAAATACAAGACAAGCCCGCTGGTACTATAGTTGAGAAAGACCCTTCAAATTTTATCTTTGACGATGGATTTGTACTATCTACTTTACAAGATTGGGTAGACTCCGGAGATATCAAATTTCAGGACAACGAAGTACTTATCGAAGATTCTACCATACAAGGTATAGGCAGAATGCCAGGAGCCTTGTTTGATGAAAAAGGTAAAGTAGAGTTTATCCACTCAGGGCAAACCAACCAACCAACAGAATTGCAACCCCTTGCTGCACCTGTAATAGGCCCTATTGATGAGCCAATAGTTTCATATTTAGAATGGAAATCAAACAAGGTGGCTAACGATAAGGGAAAGACTGTAGATATATCTGACGAAGTAATTGAAGAGTCTCTTATTGGCGAAAAGTTATGGCTTGAAGCCTATACAATGGGTATACTCCCAGGAGAAAAAATTAGATTTGAACTCACCGAAGAGTTAGATAATAATACAACACAATTATTTGAAACTTCCGCAACTGTACAAAGCGATGGCAGTGTATTCATTCAATTAGCAAGTAACGATTTAGAAAATAAAACACGCACCATAAACGCCAAAGCCATATACGATGAAAACACGACTGCTAATGCTAAAATAGAACTTTTCCCAAACGGTATTTATATGAACGTGGGTGTTGCCCTAATGCCGTTTATGGATAAAGGTTACCATTTCATAAAAGAGGATAATTTTTCATATACTAAAGCAGAAGGGTTTAATGAAGTAGAAGTAGATTTTGTAAAGTATCTCTATAAAATAAGAAAAGCAAACAGAGAAAATAGCATACTTGATTACCGTATTTTTCCGGGACCAAGACACTTAAAAACAAGAGAACGTATTTTTGTAGCAGGTAAAATTTTTCCGGTACTCAGTATTTCTTATAGCGGAGAAGATATTGATTGCTCAACTCATAAAATTAAAACAAAATCAGTCTCATCTAAAGAACTACAATTATTATTTGGTGATGAATACAAAGCATTTTCACTAGAATATATTAGTGTAGATAATGATAATCTAAGGATTTATGTTCCTAAATATTCAGAAATCGGGATAGATTATAAAGATCTTTTGATATATTTCTTAATTAACGGAACAAAAACAAAAGATGTTGTTAACTATGGCGAGTTTCCAGATTTAGATACCTACACATTAGCTACAGGAAAAAACGAATTAACAGTCGGATGTTGGCTTACCAAAAACCGTGAAGCAGATGATGGTATTTGGAAAAATGCCTGTATGTATATCGTAAAACATAAATTGCAAGGCGTATTAGCCCCTTTTGCTCAAATAGCTGATTTTTATGCCTTATTAGATTATAAAATAACTAACGAGACCAAACATAAAACACGTTGGTTAAAAGGAGCTAAAAAGCTAGTAAAATCTTTAAAAATAATGGATGGTGGCTCTACTTTAATAGCCAATGATGTAGAAACGATATTAAACGAATTGAATCTTGGTATCTGCGATTATGCAATTACACAATTTTATGAACTTTTCTATGGAAAATATAAAGACAATCCACTAATTAAACTACAAGACGCCTATGAATGGGATTTAGCTTTTGTAGAGCACGAACAAGGTGTTGTAGCCGTTCCTATTTACAATAAAGCCAATAAAATAACACTAGATAGATATCAAGATATGGCTGACCAAGATGCTAAAGGGTGGCATGGTTTAGGAGGATTTATATTAGGGAATATTCCTTTTTTAAGAGTTATCCCTGAATTTGATGACCCTTGGGAAGGTAAGGTTACCGATGCCCAATTTAGAATTGATTTACCTATGTTGATGCTTTGGTTGGATAGGCATAAACCAGCAGGAGATAATTTTAAAGGAAGAATTGATGAAAATGGATATTTATTAGAGGAGTACAAAAAAATAATAAGAAAATATGAAGCTAAATAAATCTAATATTTTCTTATTGATATGGTTTTTACATATACTGATATATTCAACGACTTATCATATTTCAATGAGAGTCGTTTTTAATGATTATAGAGAATTTTTTAATGTTTTTTTAGGATTTATAGGGGGGATAATTGGATGGTTCGAACAAACCCCACTTTTTTTTATTGTACCACTTTTAGTAATGTTTTTTCTAATAAAAACTAAATTAAAGTATAAGTGGTTTTTAGCCTATGTCGTTTCAGTTTGCTTGGGTTATTTAGGAAATTATCTATGGATGTATTCAAATAATAAACACGATAAGATACTCGGAATGCCTGAACAAATCAATTTAATCTATTTTATCATTCCTAGTCTTATGTTTTCTATTTTATGTAATTGGATAATTTTTAGAAAAAAATATGAAAAACTAGGGGTGTGAAAATAGAATGCCCAGTTGCCAATCGAGTAGACGGCCGTGAGCTATAGGTCCACGGTGTGCCTCTCACACCACCGTAGGTACGGGTCACGTATACGGCGGTTCATTGAATCTCAGTCGGACCGCCGAAGCGGTTGGGTTTTGCCGTCATAGGAAAGCATCGACTCCTACCCCCTCCTTCTAAGTCTGGATCGTGAGATAGTAGTCCTTAGGAGGGGACTTTGAGCTACCGCCCCGCCTCCCTTCCTCATCCTGCTATAGGCGTACGCCCGGTCATGGTCCATCCCTAACCGGATTAGGTGCTTGCCCTTGCGCTCAGGTTTCTTCCAGTCCTGCCCAATGCCGTATCGCAGACGGTTCCTCAGCCACTCGTCAAGTGCTTTGAGTTTGGTGCTACTGTTCGCTCAACGAAAATGGATCACCCCTCCTTTCCACACCTCCGATAGCTTCTGGAATCGCTCTCTCATACTCATTGGTCTGGTCTTGCTGGAACTATCCTTCAACTTGCGCTTTAGGTTCCCCCACGCTTTCTTTGATACGACTAGCTGGTATGGTCCCTTTACCCCCTTCTTATACCCTGCGGCAAATCCATGCCCAAGAAACTCGAAGTTTAAAGGTCTGCCGATCCCCGACTGCTCCCTATTGATTGGTAAACCCAACGTGTCCCGAAGAAACTTGTAAACGGCGTGGCCTCTCTCGCGGGCTTCTGCTTTTGACTTGGCATACATGCTAAAGTCATCGGCGTAACGGACGTATCGCCACTCTTTTCTTTCTAGCTCCTGTCCAGCTCATCCATTGGCAGAACCTCTTGGTCGAGCTCATCAACGCTGGGATTGAAGTAGTTCTCACCAATGGGAAGTTCACAAAGAAGATTAATCGTAAAAAGACTGACGTTTTAGATTGCCAGTAGATCCAGAAACTCCATTGTCTCGGTTTATTATCCTCCGGTTTCCTGCCTGATCATACTACCGAAAGACTCAGAACCTACTGTTGACATAGCACCAATATGATGGATCAAAGGGCGGATTGTTCACACAAACTGCAGAAGTTCCTCAAGTATCTCAACTTCAGATTAGATGTGGTAGTCAGAGACAGTGGAGGACTTACAGCCATGAAAATCATTGATGCTATCTGTAATGGAAATCTGGTTCTACTGAGTTTAGTGTGGGTTTGCGATCTTTGCATAAAAACTTTTGGAATTATGAGATCATTATAAAATCCTATTAGAGCTAGATGAGAACTGGGGAGTTTCCTCTATTGATTTCGACCATAAGAGAGAGGAAGTAGTTGTTTGTTTATCGTATAAAAGGCGTAGTCATAAAGGCAGATCAGAGGTGATCCATGACTATCGTCCTGCTCGTAGGAGGCGTCATCTAGATACGCTTCAATATGCTACTTACATAGCGGCAAAAGTTCCACGCTTAAAGGA
>JBCCLY010000434.1:0-4332 GCA_039026655.1 Cyanobacteria bacterium P01_C01_bin.38
AAAATTCCACCCGGAGTACGTGCAGGTCAATCCTTACGATTGCGCGGAAAAGGTTGGCGAAATCCCAAAGGCGATCGCACCGATCAATTAGTTAAGATTGCCATTGCTACACCAAAAAATATCAGCGAGCAAGAAAGGGAATATTATGAAAAAATCCGAGATATTCGTACTTTCGATCCCCGCAGTAACTTACAGCAATTTAGACTATAAATATTGTTTAGCCGTATTAAGAGTTATCGAAAGCTGGTCTTTTTTTTAGAAGAATAAAACAGAAAATATTAATTTTAATTTTATGAAAACCTGGTTTATTTTATAAATCGGGTTTTTAAATGGAGTAGGGAGTAGGGAGTAGGGAGTAGGGAGTAGGGAGTAGGGAATAGGGAATAGGGAATAGGGAATAGAATAAAAGACCGTTACCATTTTAGTTAATGAATGGGGAGCATCCCTTCAGGTGGAAATTTATTTTTGTAGTGCGAGCATCTTGCTCGCTAGATATTCATAGCGAGCAAGATGCATTTCCTTACGGAAACACTGCGTTAACGCACTACCAAATTGTATTTTTGCAAAATCGGGATGCTCCCAATGAATGTGTTAATAGTTATTTCGGAAAATTTAGAGAGACGGTTTTCGCAAAGTTCCTAGAGGATAAAGATACCAGTTTCATTCACAATTAAAAATCGCTATAAATTCTTCCCCATTCCCTGTTCCCCATTCCCTACTCCCTACTCCCTACTCCCTACTCATAATAAGAAAGCAATGTTTCTACACTGGCATTATGGTCTAAAAAGGAAAATAAATGCTTATAAATCAGTTTTCCTTGTTTATCTAAAATAAATTGTCCTGGCAGCGGCGCACCTAATGCTTGTCCAACTCCATAGTTACGAAATACTTTACAGCTAGGGTCGCTTAATAAAGGCATTTTTAAACTCAAATCTTTTACAACTATTTGACTTTGACGCTCGTCAGTACTTGTAATCAGTAAAATTTCTACACCCCGATTCTTAAATTGCTCGTAGTTTTCATTCAAAGCTTTTATATGGGGAAAACAAAAAGGACAATATTGCTTTTCTGTGAAAATTCGAGTTAATGCTACAATTACTGGTTGCTTGTTTTGGTAATCCGATAATTTTACTAGGCTACCATTTGTAATATCAGGAAGCTGAAATTGAGGCGTTAATTGTCCTAATTGCAGATTGTTTTCTGCGGGTATAGGTAAAAAATTACGTGCAAAACGCTCGTTAAATAAACCACTAAAATCGGTAGAAGTTAACATCTTAGGAATGCGATTTAATATTTGAAATTATTTGTAAAAATATGAAGTAGAGAATGAATTGGGGGATATTAATTTATTCGCTACTCCAAATTCATTACTCTTAAACCTTTTCTAATTAATAATTAAAATGTGGTTAACTGCAAGTTGATTGCCATTAACCACACCTTAATCTAAAAACGAAAATTTAAATTGCGGAGAAATACACTTTGGACTTCACCGGATCGGGATTCATGGTTTGATCGCCAGGTTGCCAACCCGCAGGACAAACTTCATCCGGGTGAGATTGAACGTATTGAATAGCTTGCAATGTCCGTAATGTTTCCTCTACGTTACGACCAAAAGACAAATTATTGATGGTAGCGTGCTGAATAACACCATCTTTGTCTATAATGAACAAACCGCGCAAAGCAACGCCTGCTTCTGGATCTAACACGTTGTAAGCAGCGCTAACTTCTTTCTTTATATCCGATACTAAGGGATAATTTAAGTCGCCCACTCCACCAGACTTACGGTCTGTTTGAATCCATGCTAAGTGGGAAAATTCGCTGTCAACGGAAACACCAAGTACTTCAGTGTTAAGCTTTTTAAATTCTTCGTAACGGTCGCTAAAAGCTGTAATTTCAGTGGGACAAACAAAGGTAAAGTCTAAAGGATAGAAAAACATAACGGTGTACTTACCGCGATAGTCGGAAAGCTTAACTGTTTTGAATTCTTGATCGACCACTGCTGTGGCTGTAAAATCTGGAGCCTGTTGACCTACACGGAGGCATCCTTCTGATGAATAAGTAAGGGGCATTATAATTAATTCTCCGAATGGACTATACTTTTTGGGCGTGGAAATATCGCTGGTTTTTATAACCTTCAACCCTTCCAAGCTTTGATTATTTAATTACGAACTGTTACAAATAATATCATACTCATAACGATTTCTCGTTTGGAAATGGGAGATTTAAATACTCGTGAATGGTTGTTGACGAATGGCTTGGGAAGTTTTGCAAGCGGTACAGTTTCTGATGTCCGCACTCGCACTTACCACGGTTGGTTATTTGCTGCAACTTGTCCACCTTCAGGGCGTACTCTACTAATGTCGCATTTAGAAGCTAGCCTAGAACTACCATCGAGGGCGATCGCTTTAGGGACTAATTTTTGGGCTAGCGGTCAAATAGAGCCGCAAGGTTACAAGTTGCTACGTTCTTTTGATATTAACCCAGTTCCAAAGTGGATTTGGGGTGAGCAAGACTGGCAATTAAGCAGACAAATATTTATGCCCTATGGGTTGCAGACTAAAGAAAAGGAAAATAGTAAAGATTTTAATGATTCAATACTCAATACTTTAGCTAATAATCAAAGCCCCAAACGAGATCGCGTATTGATCCAGTATCGTTACCAAGGTAGGAATACTGCTGTTTTGAGGCTAAGATTGCTGATTGGCGATCGCGATTTTCATCATCAGCAAAAAGGAAGTTCTCAGTTGCAGTTTTCGCAACACCTTCAAAAGGGACAGCTTTGCTTGCAATCGGAAAATGCAGGCAAAGCTGGCACACCTTGGCATTTACGCTGGAGTAAAGGCACGTATCAAAATGAAGGTATTTGGTACTGGAATTATGCTTTACCAGAAGAAGCGCGGCGAGGATTGTGTGACAAAGAAGACCTTTATAGCCCCGGTTACTTAAGTGTTGTTCTGGAATCGGGAGATACGGTGACAATAGAAGCACAGCTAGGTTTTTGCGATGAATCAAACATTGCTCTCCAGTGTGAAAGCTTTAGCCGAGAAGTATTAGCAGAAGAAAAAAGATTATCGGACATTTTTGGATGGGAAGATGATTTAGAGCAATTCATAACTCCTAACTCCTCACTCCTAACTGATTCCCCTCTCCCTGCCAAAAATGTAATCTGGAAAAAACTACTACGCGCTAGCGACCAGTTTATAGTTCATCGAGCTTCAATTAAAGGACCGACGGTAATTGCTGGATATCACTGGTTCAATGATTGGGGACGCGATACTTTGATTGCTTTACCAGGTTTGGCAATAGTAACCCAGCGCTTTGAAATAGCCAAAGGATTATTACGAACCTTTGGACATTACTGCCGTCAAGGTTTGATTCCGAATGCTTTTCCTGATGCTGGTGGCGAACCTTTTTACAACAGTATAGATGCAACATTGTGGTGGATTGAAACTTTAGGACTTTATTTGCAAGCTACCCAGGATTGGGAATTTTTAGCGGAACAATATCCTGTGGTGCGGAAAATTTATAAAGCATTGGTTGGCGGTACCAATTACAAAATAAGTGTTGATTCTACCGATGGTTTATTAAGTTGGGATGCTCCTGGTGTAGCTCTTACCTGGATGGATGCGGTTGTGGAAGGTGTACCCATAACTCCGCGACGCGGTAAGCCAGTAGAAATTAATGCTTTATGGTATTCCGCTTTGTGTTGGGCTTCACGATGGGCAGAAATTCTCAGCGAACAAGATTTCGCATTTACCGAAGGGATGCGTTTAGTTAATCAGGCAGGAAGATATACTCAGCAAGCGAAACAGGTAAAGCGATCGCTACAAAAATTCTGGAATCCCCAAGATTGCTATTTATACGACACCATTGAACCAGATGACCGTCGTAATTCTCAAATTAGACCAAATGCTGTCTTAGCACTTTCGTTAAGTCACTGCGGTTTTTCTGCTAAACAAGGATATCTTGTACTCGAACGAGCTTCAAAAACTTTGCTAACTCCCTATGGACTTCGCTCCCTCGAACCTTCAGATCCAGAATATATCGGTAAATATACGGGTTCGGCAAAAAATCGTGATGCCGCTTATCATCAAGGTACTGTTTGGAGTTGGTTAATAGGGCCTTTTATCCGGGCTTGGCAGCGTTTTCATAAGGATGAAGCTTTACCGTTCGATTGGGAACCCTTAATACAACATTTTTTATCAGATGCTTGTATTGGCTCAATTTCTGAAATTTTTGATGGCGATGAACCTCACCATCCAAAAGGAGCCGTAGCTCAAGCTTGGTCTGTTGCTGAGGTGATTAGACATTACCACGATTGAGGGAGTTAGG
>JBCCLY010000435.1:0-4327 GCA_039026655.1 Cyanobacteria bacterium P01_C01_bin.38
GAGGCTCTGCCTCCAGATTAACTTTACCACTCGCGTGTAATATCCAAGTTTGTGTTTGTAAATTAGATTGTTGGGTTTCACTTCGTTCAACCCAACCTACAGTATTATCAATTTTTTGTGAGTTTTGTGTTTGTGAGTTATCGGATTGTTGGGTTACGCTATCGCTAACCCAACCTACAGCTAAACTAAAAATTTCAAATTTATATTCTTGATTTTTCGATGTAGCGACAGGTGTCAGAATTAATTGTACCGTTGTCGAAACTTCTTCTAAAACCAAAGCTTGATGAATTTCTACATCAGTTAATAATAGATTTTTGGTTTGATTTTTTGTTGTATATAAATCTGAAGCCGCTGCCAACACCATTTCCACATAACCTGAAAAAGGCATAATTACCGCATCAAACACTTGATGATGTTGTAAATAAACAGGATTATCTTGACTTATTTGATTTTCAAAATGAATTGTTTCTAAATTGGCAATATCAATTTTTTGCCCTAATAACGGATGTAGTTTTATAGAATTTCTCTTTAATAAAGTTTGATGAGCAGGGGTTTCAATCCAATAGCGCTGATGTTGAAACGGATAAGTTGGTAATAAAACCCGATTTCGAGAATAATTTTGCTCAAATCCACGCCAATTAATATTAACTCCACTAACGTATATTTGAGCCAAACTAGAGAGCATTACTTGCCAATCATTATTATTTCTATCTTCTGCCAAACTTGATAAAAATAATGTTTCTGTTGATAAATCTTCTAATAAAGTTGATTTTACTCCTATTTCCAAACAGATATCGCAATCATTTTCTTTCAGATTAGCAATAATGTTATCAAAACTTACCGCTTGCGAAATCGGCTTGCACCAATATTTAGGATTTGTGATTTCTGAATTAATTAATTTTCCGCTAACACTAGAAATAATCTCAATTTGTGGCAAAGAATAATTAATTGAATTCGCAATTTTATCAAGCTCACTTCCGTAAGGAGTCGCGATTAATTTTAATGCATTTTCTAAACTAAAAACACCAGCAACTGTAGCAGCAACATATTCACCAATACCATCTGCAATTACTACATCTGGATACACACCCCAAGATATCCATAATTTGTATAAAGCGTATTTAATTGCGAATTGGGCATTGGGCATTGGAGTATAATTTTTATTCCCTGTTCCCTGTTCCCTATTCCCTATTTCAACAGTTAATAAATCTACATCCAATAATCGCTTGCTTATTTCATTACATTCATCAAAAGCTTGTTTAAAAGTTGGTTGAGTTTGATATAGTTCCCAACCAATATTTATATATTCACCATCTTCTGCGGTAAACAAAAAAGCAATTTTTGGACGTTTACTTGTAGATATTATCCCCGTGAAAACAGATCCATTATGTAGAGACGCGATATATCGCGTCTCATTTCCATGTCGCGTCTCATTTCCATGTCGCGTCTCATTTCCATGTTGCGTTTCATTTCCATGTCGCGTTTCATTTCCACGTCGCGTCTCTACATTTTCGTGGTTTGCTAATAATTGCAGTGCATCTTCAGTAGATTCAGCAACAATACTCAAACGATGTTGGAAGTGCGATCGCCCTATATTTGCACTAAAACAAATATCCGCAAATTGTTCATTTACATTTGTCAAGTATTCTTTGTAATTATTTACAATCTCTGATAATGCTTGCTCTGTCTTCGCTGATAATGTCAGTAAATGTAGGGGACGTTTTGGTGTGTTTTGCGATTGCTGGGGAGACGCGATGTATTGAGACGCGATGTATCGCGTCTCTACATTATTTTCTATTACTATATGGGCATTTGTACCGCTCATTCCAAAGGAACTAATACCGGCTAAACGCTTTTCTTCATTACCAATATTCCAAGGTTTAAGCTCAGTCGCTACGTTAACTGGTAATCTTGACCAAGGTATATGAGGATTGGGTTTATGAAAATGTAAATGCGGGGGAATTTGTTGATTTTGTAGCCCTAAAACTACTTTAATAATACTGGCAACTCCTGCTGCTGCTTCTAAATGTCCGATGTTGGTTTTAACGGAACCTATTGTTAAAGGATTATCTTCGCTTCTACCTTCACCGAGTACTTTTCCTAATGCTAAAACTTCGATTGGATCTCCCAAACTTGTACCCGTGCCGTGGGTTTCTACATATTGAATTTGCGGTGGTTTGACTTGAGCGTTTTTTATAGCTTGACGAATTACCGCTTCTTGTGCTGCACCGTTGGGAGCAGTTAAACCATTACTTTGTCCGTCGTGATTAACTGCGGAGCCTCGAATTACTGCAAGTATATTGTCGCCGTTACTTATTGCATCTGAAAGTCGTTTGAGTACAATAATTCCGCATCCTTCCCCCCGCACGTAACCGTTAGCTGCGGCATCAAAGGTTTTACAACGCCCATCTGATGCTAAGGCTTTCAATTTACAAAAGCCAATAGTTGCTTCTGGAGAAAGCATTAAACTGACTCCACCAGCTAGTGCTAAATTAGATTCACGATTACGGAGGCTATGACAAGCTAAATGAGTCGCTAGTAATGAACTCGAACAAGTTGTATCTAATTGCATTGTGGGACCTTGCAAACCCAATGCATAAGATAAACGACCTACGGCAATACTGCGGGTATTACCTAAGCTGCTGTAAGCATCAATACGATTTACATCACCAGAATTAAGGCTGAATTTAGCATAATCATCAAAGCTGATACCAACAAAAACCCCTGTCTGACTGCCGTTTAACTCTTGTACAGATTGTCCGGCGCGTTCTAGAGCCGTGTAACTAACTTCCAACAACAAACGCTGTTGCGGGTCCATTTTTGTAGCTTCGCGGGGAGAAATACCGAAGAATTGCGGGTCAAATTTATCTACATTATCAATAAATCCGCCGTAACGAGTATACATTTTCCCCGGTACATCTGGATCGGAATCGTAATAATCATCAATTAACCAACGTTGGGAGGGAATTTCACTAATTGCATCAACTCCCTTTCGTAACAATTCCCAATAAGCTTGAGGAGAATTTGCACCACCAGGAAACCGACAATCCATACCAATAATTGCAATTGGTTCGGTTTTTGCTTGTTTTTCCGCCTCCAACTTACCACGCAAAGAACGCATTTCCATCAATGCATCTTGCAGCAGCGAGCGATAATCAATTTTTTCGCTATTTTGACTCATTCGCTTCCCCTCCCCTTAACTGCATTAATTTCTGCTGCAAGTAACTCCGCTAATTCCACATCTGACATTGACTCTAATTCTGATGAATCTTCTGTTGTAACTTCGACTTGGGGTTTATTCTCTGCTGGAATTTCTTCTATTAAAGTTTGAGCAAGATAATTACTCAATGATTCAATTGTAGGAAAATTCCAAGCAATTGTGGCTTCAATAGCATGGGGATAATTCAACCATTCCTGTAAATCCTGCGCTAACTCCACCGCAATCACCGAATCAATACCATAGTCAGCAAAAGATTTATTTATATCTATAGTATTTTGAGGTAATTTTAATTTCTGACTCAACCAGTTGGTAAGCCAGTTTTGGATTGAGGAAGCATTTTGAGAGAGGGGGAGAGGGGGAGAGGGGGTAGAGGGGGTAGAGGAATTGTGTAGAGACGCGATATATCGCGTCTCTCCAGTTTGTTGTTTCAAAAATTCGTCTAATTCCCAATCTTCTCCAGGAAGGGTTTGTTCGATGTCACCAATACTATCAATGTAACTTGATATTAATTCGGAATTTTCTTCAGAAGATAAAACTAATGGTTGATAAGTTAATAAAGCTTGTCTGAGTTTCTCTTCAAAATTAAATTGTACCCATTCAATAGCCCTACTAATTGATTCCGAAGGTGAATCTATTTGAGTATGACGTAAAGCAGCCCAAAGAATCGCAAAAGTTGTGATTTCACCCGTAAGTATCCCAGCCCAACGAGTTTCTGTAATTTGATTATTATTTGAAGAATTCTTTCTTCCTTCTTCCTCCCCGTTCCCTATTCCCCATTCCCTATTCCCTATTCCCCGTTCCCTCCTTCCATAAACCTGACGCGCTGCTAATTCCAATTTCTCAGCTATTTCCGGAGCTTGAAAACTTTCACTAATAAAACTTGCCAAACTTCCACTTTCATGCATTGCTCTTGAACCTAAAAACATATTTAATGTTTCTGTAGGGCCTTCAAAAATACGTAAAATCCTAGCATCTCGTAAAATCTGCGGTGCTATATTCGTTTCAATATAACCCCGTCCACCCAATACCTGCACCAAACTATCGGCAGCTTGCCAATAAAATTCAGGAGCAGCAGTTTTACAAGCCGTATATATTTCTGTGGGAATA
>JBCCLY010000436.1:0-4310 GCA_039026655.1 Cyanobacteria bacterium P01_C01_bin.38
TGCGGATGTATATTTACAACTATCGTTTGTTTGACAGACACAAAAAGCGAGTCATAAGTTTAGCAGTTTTAGCAGATAATAATCCAAATTGGCGACCTCAAAGTTATGGTTATCAACTAGGTGGTTGTCGAGTTAGTTTGGAATTTCCCACAGTTAAATTGCTAGACTATGAAGCACAGTGGCAAACCTTAGAAGAAACAGAAAATCCCTTTGGGTTGGTTGTTTGTAATGGCGCATTTGAAAACCAAAGCAACCAGCCAAAACCCGGAAAGTCGTTTACAGTGGAAATTAAGACTGGTTAAAAGTCTTTTTGCCAGGGGATATAGCCGAGAAGAAGTTATTCGATTATTCCGGTTTATTGACTGGATAATGTTTTTACCAAAGGAATTAGCAGATAATTTTAAAGTCGAACTCAGAAATGATGAGGAGGCAAATCGAATGCGTTATGTAACTAGTATTGAAAGATTAGCGAAGGAAGAAGGGAAAGAAGAAGGAGTAATTGAAACTCTCCGAGAAAGCATCGTTGATAGTTTAGCGACGCGATTTGAAGAAGTATCAACACGGGTTGTTGAAGCTGTTAATAGAATCGATGATGTTACTGTTTTGAAAAGTTTGCTTAGAAGGGCAATTCTTGTTAATTCGATAGCAGAGTTTGAGGATGAGTTAATTTAGTTTTGTTGATTTTTTATTAAAAAATAGCGCAACCTGATAGGATTAATTTTAGTTTTAGGTTGCGTTTTTGCTTTTGATAAATAATTTTAAAGTCGAACTCAGAAACGATGAGGAGGCAAATCGAATGCGTTATGTAACTAGTATTGAAAGATTGGCGAAGGAAGAAGGAGTTGAAGAAGGAGTTATTAAAACTCATCGAGAAAATGTGATTGATAATTTAACAACCCGATTTGAAGAAGTACCTACGCAAGTTGTTGAAGCTGTTAACAGAATTGATGATGTTGCTGTTTTAAAAAGTTTGCTGAGAAGGGCAATTCTTGTTAATTCGATCGCGGAATTTGAGGAAGAATTGATTGAAGTTAGCGATTAAAAGGCTATTGGTAAAATTAAAATAAACAAGCGGCTTAGTTATTCTCTGACTAAGCCATAATTTTGACAAAAGTTTTAGGCTATAGCCCTACTTGTTATGGGGAGCATCCCGATTTTGCAAAAATACAATTTGGTAGTGCGTTAACGCACTACAAAAATAAATTTCCACCTGAAGGGATGCTCCCTTGTTATGCGGTGGGAATAGTTTGTAAAAGGGAACGGGGAAAAGGGAATAGGGAACAGAGGGATTACTTAAAGGGAACGGGGAATAGGGAGTAGGGAACAGAGGGCTTACTTAAACTGCATAAGTTTATTTTTCAGTTTCTATATATATCTGAGTAATGCTTGAATGTAGACAGAGAAATGGTTAGAAGACTTAGGAAGATTGTAGAAATTTTGGTCAGCCATTTATTATATCGTTACTCGGAACCCAAAAGTACATTCTTTAGCTAGGAGAAGACTAATGGCTAATAAAATTTATGCTTTACTTGTTGGTATTGATAAATACGCTCCTCAATCGGGGGTGAGTTCGCTACAGGGTTGTGTTAATGATATTGAAGCAATTGAAAAATATTTAGAGATTACGACTAAAAACAAGATTTCGACTGAAAATAAAAATAAATGGGAATTAGTTACGCAGAAGTTAACAAATGAATCCGCAACACGTCAAGCAGTTATTGATGCTTTTGAGCAACATTTAACTCAAGCTGATGACAAAGATGTTGTATTGTTTTATTATGCTGGTCATGGCTCTTACGAAACAGTACCAAAGGAATTTGAGGCACTGGAGCTAAATGGCAGGATTGAAACTTTAGTTTGTCATGATAGCCGTATTTCAAGAAAATTACCAGATTTAGCAGATAAAGAATTAAGCTATTTAATTGAAAAGGTTGCACAAAAGAATCCACATATTCTGATTATTTTAGATTCTTGTCACAGCGGTACGGCAACAAGAGATCCAGAAGTTCTCGAACGTCAAACAAATTCTAGTGGAACAGCAAGAGATTTAAAAGACTTTATCTTTGACCAAGAATGGATTAATTACCGTTTAAGTAAAGATTACCAGCGACCCAAACATATTGCAATTGCAGCTTGTCGGGATTTTCAAACTGCTAAGGAGTATAAAACAGCAAATGGTCAACGTCGTGGTGCTTTTTCCTATTATTTAGCTGAAACTTTAGCGCGTACTAATGGTAGTTTATCTTATGCAAATTTAGTTCAAGATATTAATGCTTTGATAACTGGTAAAGTTAAAGATCAATCACCCCAAATTGAAGCAAAATCCGATGATTTAATCCAAATTTTCTTGGGAGGTGCAGCAGAGGAACGGATTAAATATTTTACTTTTAGTTATGACGAACAAAAGAATAATAATTGGGTAATCAACGGTGGAATTTTACACGGTATCCGTCCGACATCTGAAGGGGAAACTTTCCTCGCTATTTTTCCTCAAGGAAGTACGCAAGAAGAATTACAGAACATTGATAATGCTATTTGCAAAGCTAAACTAACTAAAGTTTTTACAGAAGTTAGTGTGGCTGAAATTATCGAGGGTAATAGCGTATTATCGCAAAATGAACCTTTATGGGCAATTGTAACTGAAGTACCACTACCTAAGTTAAAAGTATGTATTCTCGGTGAAGCAAATGGTGTTGAACTAGCTCGTACAGAACTTGCAAAAATTAATTCTGGTGAAGCTTCTTTATTTGTGCGAGAAACCGAATCTTTGACGGATGCTGATTATTATTTAGAAGCTGTTGAAGGTCAATTTTGGATCGAGCAAACTGCGGATAAAAAGCCATTAGTAGCACCCGTTCCAGAAGTACAAGATACCCAAGGATACACAGCAAACAATGCAAATGTAATTGTAAAACGTTTAGAGCATATTGCACGTTGGAAAAATATTCTGGAATTGAAAACTCCACCTACCAGTCAAATTAAAGCTGGTGATGTGGAGATGGAAGTGATTATTAATTCAGGAGATAATCAATATTCTTCAAAAACAGAAACTTCTGCAATGAGAGGAGAATATGCTTGGGATGGAATGGATTTAGAACCACCAGGAATTAATGTTAAAATCAGCAATAAAAGCGAGCAAGATATACATTTCCAAGTTATAGGATTAGACGGAGATTATTCCATACAACTTCCTGATTTATTTAATGAGACAAAAAGTATTCTTTTACCTACTGGAAAGGTTGCTGAAGGTGAAGAAATAGAGATAACAATTCCCAAAGAATATTTAGATAATGGAATTAATGAGTACGATTCGATTCTCAAATTAATTGTTAGTACTAGAGAATTCGATGCAAGTTTACTTACACAACCGGGATTGGATAATCCTCCTCCTACAAATCGTTCCAGCGATTTACCCGGTACTATTAACCAATTAATGAGTCAAGTTTATACTCGTGCTTATGGAAGAAGAGTAAAAGACAAAAAGATTGATAACTGGATGACTCAGGAAGTTAAATTTACTTTGGTAAAACCACCCGGTGGAGTAGAAATAAAACAATCTGAATCTACTAATTTATTAACTGGTGTCAAAGTACAACCACATCCAATTTTCAAAGGTAAATTTAGCATTAATCCCTTACCTCCAAGCAGTCGAAATGTTAACAGTAATATAGTTCCACCAACTTTTGTACAAGAGCAAACCGTTGTTGAACGAGGTGGAAAGAGATTATCAGAACCATACAATTTTAATATGACTCGCGGTGGTGGTGGTAATTTAAGTTTGCTTGAAATTGTAGATATCGAAAATTATCAAAGTGTAACTCCTGAAAACCCAATTAAATTATTAGTTGATAAGCAATTATCATTAGACGAATATCTCTTACCCATTGCTTATGATGGAGAATTTTTCTTACCTTTGGGTAAAGCGAAAACTGTAAATGGTAGGACAGAAATTATCTTAGAACGTTTACCAGAACCAACTGTTGATAGTCGCAGTTTACAAGGTTCAATTAAGATATTATTCCAAAAAGTTGTTTACGAAAGCGCTGGTAAACGATTGGGTTTTAATTTTGAATATCCACTTTTAAGAATTGCAAATGTCTCGAAACGTGGAAGGGTAACGTATAATATTAACGCCAATGAAATTAAAACGAAAGTTGCCGAAGCTAATAAGATTTTACTTTACATTCATGGCATTATTGGCGATACCGAAAGTTTACTTCCTAGCATTCTGACAAATACTACGAAAAATGCAGATGAAACTCTACAAGATAAATATGATTTAATTCTGGCTTTTGACTACGAAAATCTAA
>JBCCLY010000437.1:0-4309 GCA_039026655.1 Cyanobacteria bacterium P01_C01_bin.38
ACCGTGACTACACAGCAGAGGTCACATACGGTTGATTATTTTTATCGTTGCTATTTACCTATGATGTTGTTTGAGTACAAATATTTTTTAATAGTATCTTCTATTGCTTGTAATTTCTACTACGTCTCATTATTCTCATAGCGTAAAGTTAGTTTCTATGCTTGGTAGATGTTATCCCACTTAAACATCCTAGCTATTTCCCAAACAATTCAGGATTTTTATCAAAACAACAAAGAAGTTGTTAACAACTTAATTGCAGGTGGTGGTGGAGTTGCATTAATAACTGCGGTTTTTAATTCTATCAATGGATTAAAAAAGCGCAACCGCTTGCGTTGTATTCCTACCAACACTTTCCCTTTTGAGGTAATTAACCCGGAAAGTACGTACCTCAAACAGCGGATTTTTGGTGGAAAATACAATGACTCTCTAGCAGACCACAATATCCCCTATCAGCAGAGAGTTGCAAATCGTAACATCCGTAAGGAGTTACAACAACTACTAGAAGATAATCGCTGGTTGTTAATTTTGGGACGAACGGGGCTGGGAAAAACACGGGAAGCAGTAGAATTAGCAGAGTACTATAAAAAATTTGGTTGGACAGTATTTTACTTTAAGCCAGGAGAATGGTTGGATGCTCCAGCGAGAATGCCAAAAGAATTCGATGATGGGCGAAAATTATTGTTTTTACTGGATGACCTCAACCGTAGAATGCATCGTAGCGACGAAGAAAAAAATCCTAAAGCTGAAGAAAGTCTTTCAGAACCATTAAACGTACCGTTACAAGAAAGATTGCTCAATGCTTTGGGAAAATATGAATACTTCTGCGGTAAAGGTGAAATACGAGTAATTGCTACAGCACGAAACGAAAAAGAGTCCCAATTTGAGGGAGAACCTAGTCCTTGGGAACAGCTAGAATGGGAAAAGTACTCAAAGCTATGGCAGCAGTTTCATATTTACGATTTACCAGAACCCTCGGATGAAGCCATTGTTGATGTACTCGCTGAAACTATTTCTAATACTGAAATTACACCGAAGCCAGAACACTATCCGAAGATAGCAAGTAGCAACGATAGAACTTTTAGAAATGTAGTAGAAAATCTACGAAGATTAAAAAACGATGGCTTACCTTTAAGCCCTAATACGTACCGTTCAAGTTTAGGTAAGACTTGGGAAAAACGTTATCAGGAAGCAGTGAAAAGATATCCTGCTGCAAAATATGTTTATGATGCAATAGACTTGCTAAGGCAATTCGATATACCCCTTAAAAATTTTCTCATTAAACCAACAGCGAATTTAATGGTACAGGGGAATATCTGGAAACGATTACGATGCGGTTTTAAGATTAATTCTGCATTAAACTATCTAGTAGAAATAGAACGAATTGAAAATCCCCGTGATGGACAAATTGAAGCTAAAGGTTATCAGATAGAAGCTTGTAAATACGCGAACTCCTTATCTAATTTATTTTTAAAAAATATTAACAAATATCCTCAAACGCTAGAAGATTCACGAATCAGTTTTGGTCGTCACTTGTTACAAAATAATTGCTATGAAGAAGCATTAAGCTATTATACAAAGTTGATTCAATTAACTCCTCATAATGCTGTTTTTTGGCATGGTAAGGGTAATGCAATGCGCTTTTTAAAACGCTATAATGA
This sequence comes from Cyanobacteria bacterium P01_C01_bin.38, assembly GCA_039026655.1. Taxonomy (GTDB): domain Bacteria; phylum Cyanobacteriota; class Cyanobacteriia; order Cyanobacteriales; family Nostocaceae; genus Rivularia. The sequence continues at coordinate 1,659 of JBCCLY010000437.1, forward strand.
AGCAATTTTTTGTTATGATAAAGCTTTAGATATTAATCCTTGCTATTGAAATTTATTCTGAATATGATTTTGCGCTGGCATACAGAGGTTTCACTTATTCTTTAATGAGACGATATGAAGACGCAATAAAAGATTTTGACCTTGCTATTGAAATTGATTCTGAATATGATTTTGCGCTAGCACAACGAGGTTATATCTATCATCTAATGGAGCGCTACGAAGATGCAATAAAAGATTTTGACCGCGCTATTGAAATTGATTCAGAATATGATTTTGCACTAGCACGACGAGGTTATACCTATCGTTTAATGGGACGCTACGAAGATGCAATAAAAGATTTTAACCGTGCTATTGAAATTGATTCTAATTATACTTGGGCAATTGCACAACGAGGTTATACCTATCGTTTAATGAGACGCTATGAAGATGCAATAAAGGGAGCATCCCAATTTTGCAAAAGGATAGGAAGAAGCCCACTTTATTCGCGAGTTAATCTCGCGAATAAGGTGGGGCTATACATCAGTGCCACAATTCGAGAAAATGAATAATGACCAAGCTCGCTATTACTACCAATGACACCAGAAGAGAAAAAACTTTTAGATAGCCACGTCAAAGAAATAGCTAAAATTTTATACAAGAATGCACCTCCTGAGAAACTTGATACCTTTGAAGGAATTGAAACAGCCGTCCGTGACCAAGTGCTAGAACACGTCAATCCAAAAATTGCATTTTTTTTATCTCAGAAAAAACAGGAACGGACAAAGGGCGTACCCGATTCAGGAGAAGCTGTGTTGGTAAAATTTTAATTACCAGAAAGCAAGCTTTACGCCTTGGTATTGAGCCATATAGAAGATTTAGCCCATTGCTAGAGAAGTGTTGTTTGCTACTATCAGCCAACGAATCATTCAAAGAAGCTGAGAAAGACTTAAAGGTTTTGACTGGTATAGAAGTTGGTCACTCTACTCATCATAGGCAAGTAAAAAAGGTAGATTTATCAATGCCTAACGTCAAACAAAAATTAACAGAGGTCTGCTTGGATGGCGGAATGGTTCGGCTCCGGTCAGAAAAAAAGGGTGAGTCTGCATATTGGAAAGAGTATAAAACAGGACGATTACAGGGAATATATTACGGAGCATTTTTTCAAGATAATCTTTCTTTGACTGACTGGATTAATAGCCAAAATATCGGTAAAGTTCTTTACTGCTTAGGAGATGGTCACGATGGAATTTGGAAGTTATATAAAAATATTAGCCATGAGCAATGTAGGCATGAAATTCTCGACTGGTATCATTTAAAAGAAAACCTTTATAAAATACAGGCTTCCAAGAAGTTCTTGCTTACTATTGAGGCAGATTTGTGGCAAGGGTTTGTAGAAGAAGCGATTAAAAAATTAAGAAAAACTAAGTATGTTGGTGTCACTAATTTTATAAAATATCTATGTAAACATAGGCATCGTTTGGTCAATTATATGTACTTCCAAGCGGAGCAACTAAGCTCCGTAGGCTCAGGTGCAGTGGAGTCGGCAGTTAAACAAATCGATAAACGATAATCTTGTAGTTGGCGCACAGTGGAAGTACGAAAATTTACCACAAATGCTTCAACTGCGCTGTGCTTATTTGAATGGGCAGTTAGCAGCACCGTTCTAAAAATAAATTAAAGCAGAGTCAGGATTTACTACATTCGCGAGTTATAATCGCGAATAAATCCGCAGTGTCTTATGTCCAGACCAACTTCAACAGATATTGAACAAGATAAGTTAGCTCGCTTTAAATCTATTAAAAAGGCGATTCAAACCTTAGAAAAACAACAAAAACAAGTTCTCAAACAAGGAGAACTTGCTCCATCTGGAGCTTGGGTTGCACGTTACCAAGTACGTCAAAATAACAAAAAATATTGGTACTATAAATTACAAGCAACAGAACCTTGTTTTCAATGTAAAAACCAATCTAAATTGAGTAAATACAAGCACTTGGGCAAAGCTGGTACACCAGAACATATTTATGCAGTTATGTCTGTTTTTAGACGTAACCTATGGGATGAAATACAGTTGGGTAATATATAGCCTTGATGATTGTCTCCTAGACATTAGTTCTGGTTTTGAGCAAGAGGAAGAAGAACCCCAAGATTGAAGGAGTCATATTATTCGCGAGATTTGCTCGCGAATAATCTTACTTCTTTTATTTTTGCAAAATTGGGATGCTCCCCATTTACCTTGCCTAAAAATATAGAGGGAGATTTATTAGTTAAAGTAAATCGTCCTACTTCCTCTGAAAAACCATACACTCAGATATCCTGGGTTGAAGCTAAGAATATAATGAACTCAGATAGTTAAAATTCTGCAAGTTTAATATGCAGACCCGCTGAAAGTGGGTCTGCATATTAAAAGCCAAAGGCGATCTTGCAGAATTGCCGGGAAAACGAGTAATCTATCATTTAATGTTGTAGAAAGTATCCACAACGTCAAATGTCTATCAGCTATAGGTTGTGTGTGTTGTAGACGAGATAAGGTTGAAGAGACATACTCCCTTACTGACCAAATTCGTCGCTCAAGTCGTTCTGTGTGTGCAAATTTTGCTGAAGCATGGAGAAAAAGAAGGTATGAAGCAGCATTTGTAGCTAAATTAAATGATTGTGAAGCTGAAGCTGCTGAA
>JBCCLY010000438.1:0-4270 GCA_039026655.1 Cyanobacteria bacterium P01_C01_bin.38
CTTCCACGAACCTTTTTATATGAATTATGTGAATGATAATTTAGTAGAGCGTTTAGAAACGGCTGGTTTTGAAAACATTGAAATACAGGTTCACCATATGAGCAAATATTTGATTGCTCGCAAACCACTAATGTAGAGACGTAAAACTTTACGTCTCCAAAAATTTTCGATTCAAAACTGACGTAATTAGGACTTACGCAATTGTCATAACACCTGGGTGGTGCGTGACACTGAAAACATTGTTACTACGTTCAACATAAGTCAAAGTGTCACAGCAACGGCAATAAAAGGGGAAGAAAATCTACACCCTTTTTTGCCTCCCCTACAAAAAAATGTGCCAGTTGCGTAAGTCCTAGTAATAATAACAATAACGTTTTAAACATTAAGATCCCCCCAACCCCCCTTAGAAAAAGGGGGGCTTTTTGTAAGATTTTGAGAGATATAATATACAACACTTTGCAGATTGCAGGAGGTACATTCCTCTACTCCCTACTCCCTACTCCCTATTCCCTATTCCCTATTCCCTGTTCCCTGTTCCCTCAAGTACTCAAATTTTTATAAAAACAAAGCAAACACTAGAGACGAATTTTCGCCTCTAGTGTTTAAGCATAAGATGCATAATGTTTAGGTGAATAAATCACCTTTTGATAGAAATCATTGCAAACAAGTAAAGATAACTTAGCAACTTTTACGATTGGCTCCGGAGCGTCAATCGAGTTACTTGATACTTATACTTATTTATTATTGGGCTTGAGTAGTGGCTATAAATCTATATAAATCTATCGCTACATAAACTCAAAAATGTTGTTAATTTATATCGTCTCAAAAAAAATTCCAGCCTCCCGAGTGCAGACAATATCTGCTTTATAAATCTGCTTAATTAATAAACAAGCAATTGCAGAAAATAGAAACAACGTAAATCTAGTTTGTTTCCTAGTACAGGAAATTAAACATATTCAAATTAGATGTCCTACCAATGAATGTAGCAGGAATCATATTTCAAATATGAAAACTAGTGGAGGATTAAACTTTACAGTGGCTTTTGGACGAGCGGGAGGAAAATTTTTCTTTGAGAAGCGATTATGATGCTATCGAACTAAACAGTCAATGTAACCGTTGATATATGGTTTGACTGACTATTTATACAATCAGAAATAAATGAAACTAAAACTATTTAACAAAGTCGTGTAGCAAAAATTATATCTGCACAAAGCTGCGGGAAGTAAATAGTGATTAATAATACCCTACAAGCTATATTTTTGATGTACTTGATATAACACGACTGACTGGTTCTATGCGTTGCACTATTCGTAGCGATGCAGCAGATTAAACGTTGCTGGAATATTCCATAAACTCTCTGCGTCCGCTACCTCTATGGGGTGTTGTAGGCTTGCGTCTGGATCTGCTCAATAGTAATTCTTGCTCTCCAGAGGTGGAAAACATTTCATTTTCTAAAGAATTTCCAGTTGCTTGGAAGTTAACAGCTAAGGAGCCGAATACAATGCTTGTAACTAAAAGTGAAATGGTTGTACGCATAGTAGATGTCTATTTTTGAACTATCCACTTAACAGGTACTTAGTTTCAATTACTGCATCCGGACATTTTGTCAAATAGTATTTTTTTTTACTCTAAAGTGAAGTTGCTTAGTTTTTTGTGATGTGTTCTACTAATAACCAGCTACCTGCATGATTGATCCGACCGCCAATAAATACATATTCCTTGTCGGACAGTAATTATAGCGATAAATTTATGAATAAGCTTAAAGTGATAAGCTGGTAAATAGATCCTTTGTATACAATTGGAGCGGTAATTTATAATCTGTAATACTGCTGACCTATACAGTGAAAAATCCCTTTAAAAGAGTAAAGATTGCGTAGCTGCACTGTATTAGCATCACCGTATGAGTACTTAAGATAAGATGTGTCACCAAAATTATCGCTAGCAGAGTAATCGTGTAAATTGTTTAAATCATACAGTTGCTTTGTGAAGCAATCAGGATGAGTTGGTAGTAAATTGAACAAAAGAATGATATCAAATCCGTTTGTATGGGAATAATTAGAAATTCCTCTTCTTCCTTCTTCCTCTGCGCTAGAAGGGTTTTTATCTGATTCCGATGCTTCCGGAATGATTGCTGCTGATGCTTGTAGATGGTTTAATAAAGCTTCTTGCAACGCTCTTACAGGTAAATCTCTAGGTTGAGTATTTTATTCAAGGCGATCGAGGTTAGTTTGTATGAAATGAGCAAAATTTTGGCTGTGATTGCGACATCATCCAGAAATTCAGTTTTTGCTTGCTCCGATTCAATCATTCGACTTAAATCTTCACCGTAGTCGTTGCCACAATTAAGCCAATTTATCATTGAAAGACGATTTCCCAAGTATCTATAATTCAAGAATTTTTCTGCAACATAATTATCCCAAGCCCCTGCAAAGATGAATCGTAATTCGGCGCTGGTGGAATTCGGGAGCGCAAACTCCAGCAGAAGTTAACATTCCTCCTAGCATCAGAAATTCGCTGACTAAAATAGTTTTTGCACCACGTCGCGCTGCTTGAATGGCTGCGGTAGTGCCCCTGGTACCTCCACCGACTACTAAAATATCGGCGGTGTAGGTTTGAACGTTAAACATTTGTTTCGTTTATTGCGTTTGTGTAGTATTGTGTGTGCTACCTTAAATAGTGAAATAGCATATTTTGGAGATATCTATCATGTTAGATTTGCCAGCAGAAATAATGGCTTTAGAAAAGCAAAAGCAATATTTAGAGCAGATAAAGCATATAGTTTCACTACAAGGTTCTCAGGTGAAAATAGTAGGAGCGAATGGGGAAGATATTGAGATTACTGAATCGGTTAATAATCTTTTACGTAAACTTATTTATGCAATCGCATCCGGTGCGGCTATATCTGTAATTCCTCAACACCAAGAATTAACAACACAACAAGCCGCAGATTTTTTAAATGTATCGCGTCCTTATTTAATTAAGTTATTAGAACAAGGTGAAATTCCCTTTATAAAAGTAGGAACTCACCGACGAATTCGTTTTGAAGAATTAGTAAGCTATAAGGAAAAACGGGATGCAGAGCGTAGTAAACTGTTGCAAGAACTCGTTGAAATAAGTGAAGAAGCCGATTTGTACGAAGACGATTAATGTTGACAAATTAAGGTTACTATGGTTCGTGTTGTTTTAGATGCTTGTGTTTTATTTCCAATGTACCTGCGCGATACCTTGCTTTCAGCGGCTGATGTAGGTTTGTATCTGCCGTATTGGTCGCAGAGAATTTTAGATGAAGCAATGAGAAATCTGGTGCAGAAAGGAAAAATAACGGCTGATAAAGCGATGAATCTTGAGCAGGTAATGAAAGCAGCCTTTGCGGAATCAATGGTTGAAGTACCTGGGGAGTTAGAAAAAGTGATGACAAATCATCCTAAAGACCGTCATGTTCTAGCAACAGCGGTTACGGTTCAAGCAAATACTATTGTCACAAATAATCTTACTGACTTTAATGCTGAGGCTTTAAATCCTTGGAATGTAATAGCACTTTCTCCAGATGAATTTCTTTGTGAATTATTTGATACCTATCCTTTGCAAATGGTTCAAGTAGTTCAAAAACAATCTCAAAGATATAAAAAGCGGACTATGAGTACAGATGAGTTACTTGATTTATTGAGTAAGAAGGATGGTGCTAATTTAGTAAATTTTGCTAATCGAATTCGCTCTGTTTAGTAGTAGTTTTCAACTCTATCTCAAAAAATGAAATAAATATCTAAATTTTAAACAGCTAATTTATGAATACCTTAAGAAATTCTCTAGAAAAAATTCTAGCTTGGTAACAAGTAAATAGATCGGAATATGCGGCTAGCTTTCAACCGGGATTAACAGAAGAAGAAATCGATCGGCAACTTAAAGATGTACCTTTTCGATTACCCAAAGAGGTTTACGAACTTTATCGGTGGAGAAATGGCTTAAATTATAATTATTTTCTTGCCGGTGCTGGATTTATTTTTCTGCCTTTAGAAAGAGCAATAGAGGAATATAAACTTAGTGCTGAAGCAGTAATTCAGTAATCGCGAATAGCAAAAGTCATATAAATATAGGTAAACAAGATTTTTCTGAGAAACTGATACGAGAAGAGTGCATTCTCAAATAAGTTTGCATACAAGCCTTAATTAGCAATACTTATTACGAAAGGGAGCATCCCTTCAGGTGGAAATTTATTTTTGTAGTGCGAGCATCTTGCTCGCTAGATATACATAGCGAGCAAGATGCTCGC
>JBCCLY010000439.1:0-4264 GCA_039026655.1 Cyanobacteria bacterium P01_C01_bin.38
CATATTTCTACAGCAACCAAGACTTTTAGAGAAGGCAAAGTTCGTTATTTTTATGTATCTAGAAACCCCGCTTACAGTCGAGTTTTAGATAGAAATGTTTGGGGTAAAGCGATTAACAAAGTGATTGTCGATAAAATACAAGCAGAAAAAGCAGCTTCGGAAGCAATTGAGGAAATTAAATCAATTTATCAAGAATGGGAGAAGGGGTAGTTGGTAGTTGGTAGTTGGTAATTGGGGATTGGACATTAGTAATTGGTAATTATTAACTCCTAACTCTCAACTCCTAACTCCTAACTCCTAACTCTCAACTCCTAACTCATAATTCCTAACTCCTAACTCCCTAATGAAATTCTGGAAGCAACATTTAACAACTAAAATTGCGAGTTCTTTTTTATTGCTATCTCTTGTTACTGTTGGTGTAGTGGGAGGAGTGACATTTTTTAATGCGCGTGATGCTCTCAGAAAAGCTGCTTTGGAGCGTCTTAATGTTGCAGCTACGCTTAAGGAACAAGAAATTAATCGTTGGTTTGATTCGCAACTGAAAGATTTTATTTTTATAGCTGAGTTCCCAGATGTTAAGGCAAAACTGAAGGCAATTCTGAGCTTAAATGTGTCTGAATCTGAATATAAAGCAGTTTATCAAGTTCTAGATGATTATTTGCAAGAAATAAATAGCGTTAAGCCCGAACTTCAAGAAATTTCTATTCTCAATCGCAGTAATAAAATAGTTATTTCTACTAATAAAAACCGCGAAGGAAAGTACGAATTATTAGCTAATGTTAGTTATGTTGAAGAAGTTTGGCGGGGAAATAATTTTGCTCCGATTTTTTATGTTTCCCCAGATACAGGTAAACCCGCAGTTACTTTAGCTTTTACTTTACGCAATGGTGATGGAGTTCGCCAGGGAATTGTTTTAGCGAATCTTAATTTAGAGCGGATAGATGAAATTGTCAGAGAAACTGCGGGTTTGGGTAAGAGCGGTAAAACCTATTTAGTTGGTTCTTTAAGAAGTAGTAAAAAAACTTTTATCGCTCAAGCACAAGATAGTTATCAAGAAAATTTACAGGATATTTCTTCAAAAGGAATTGATTCGGCAATGGCTGGCAGTAACGGTAGCGGAGAATACCGTGATTATGCAGGAATCCCCGTACTGGGAAATTATCGCGGGCTGAATAACCAAGACCTTGCTTTATTGGTAGAAATAAACCAGCAAGAGGCATTTTCACCAGCACGTCAGCTAGCCAATACAATCGTGTTAATTGGTTCGGCATCCGCTGGAGTTTTATTGTTAGGAGTATATTGGCTGTCTCGCCAGCTAAGTATTTACCGCAAACAATCGGAAAATTATAGTCATCAATTGGAAGCGAAAGCTCAAGAAGCAGAAACTGCTAACCTTTCTAAAAGCGAATTTCTAGCAAACATGAGTCATGAATTACGCACTCCTTTGAATGCAATTTTAGGTTTTGCACAATTAATGAAACGAGATAAAATGCTTTCTTCAGAACAGCGGGAATCTTTAGCAACCATAAACCGCAGTGGAGAACATTTACTATGTTTAATTAATGACGTATTAGATATGTCAAAAATTGAAGCAGGGCGCATAGTTTTACATTCAGAAACTTTTAATTTACATCTTTTATTGCAGACAATCAAAGAAATGTTTCAGCTTCGAGCAACTGCAAAAGGATTATTTTTAAAGTTTAATTTAGACTCTAATTTGCCCAAATGTGTTGTTACCGATAGAGGAAAGCTTCGCCAAGTCTTAATTAATTTACTAAGCAATGCAATTAAATTTACCGAAAAAGGAGGAGTCAGTTTAACAGTTAACAGTGAACAGTTAACAGTGAACAGTTATCAATTAACAAATTCTACCCCCTCTACCCATTTACACTTCGAGGTGAAAGATACGGGAATGGGTATTGCTTCGGAGGAAATAAATCAAATTTTCGATCCGTTTGTGCAAACTTCTAGCGGGATTAAAGCTAGTGGTGGCACTGGTTTGGGGCTTGCTATTAGCCGTCAATTTGTCCGGCTTATGGGAGGTGATATTTACCCGAGCAGTGTTTTAGGAAAAGGTTCTAGTTTTAATTTTGATGTGAAAGTTAATTTACCACAAACACCCGAAGAACAATATTTACCTAAAAAACGAGTATTGAAAGTAGCACCTTCTCAACATGATTATCGCATTCTTGTAGTAGATGACTGTTTAGAAAATCGCAACTTATTAACTAAACTATTAGATACTGTGGGTTTTGATACCCAAACCGCTACTAATGGAAAAGAGGCGATCGCTCTATGGGAGAAATGGCAACCGGATTTAATTTGGATGGATATGCGGATGGCTGTGATGGATGGTTATGAAGCCACAAGAAAGATTAAAGCTAAATCGAAGAATTCAAAATTTCAAAATCCAAAAACAGCGATAATTGCTTTAACAGCAAGTGCTTTTGAAGAGGAAGAGTCAGATATTTTTGCTGCTGGCTGTGACGATTTGGTTCGCAAACCGTTTCAGGAGGAAGTTATTTTTGAGAAGATGAGTAAATATTTGGGTGTTAAGTATATTTACGAAGAAGAAAACAATGAGTTGAATAATAAGTTACCAGTTACTTCCAACAAGAATATAACTCCACAAGAGCTTGATATTATGTCCGCAGAGTGGGTAGCTTCTTTGCATCAAGCAGCGTTAGAAGTAGATGCAGATTTAGTTTTACAGATAATTGAGCAGATTCCAGAACAACATCAAACATTGGCTAAAAAATTGAGAAAATTAATTCTAGAATATGATTTTGATGCAATTATTGAAATCAGCGAACAGTGAACAGTTACCAATACTTCACTACATAAATTTTACTCCTAGTTCGTAGTTGGGACTTTAGTCCTCCGGAGCGATAAATCGCCAACTACAAACGCTTCGGAGGTAATTAACCAACTATCTGTAGTATTTGTAGGGTGCGTTACGACGGCAGTCTAACGCACCGAAACCTTTATATAATGGTGCGTTGCGCGCAGCAAGCAACACACCCTACGTATATTTCAATAATCACATAGTAGTACTATAGTTTGAATGAAATTAAAAATGCGACATTATCAAGATTAAAAGACGTAGGATTATGCAAGCCTCTACATAATAAATAATTTTTCCGAATCATTTCAACTTGGAACTTCTCTAATTCTTCTCGATTTATTTCTATCTTGAATTAAGTTCAACTTTCAGATAGTGAGAACAAAACACACAATATATAAAGGAAAAACAATGAATAAAGCTTTAATGCTATCTTTGGCAGCATTTTCTGCTGTAAGTCAGTTTAGCGTTACTGGTATTAATCTCGTGACAGCACAAACTCCATATACTATGGTTTGTCGGGGTACTGGTAATATGAAGTCTTATTACAGTCAAAAAAGTAATTTCAATCAACTTGATATATACTTTTCTAAAGCCACTAAAGGTTCTGGTCAAAGTTCGCTAAAAGCCGGTAATTGTGCTTGGGTAGACCGTGGTATTAGTAATAATGAGCCTTCTAAGTTGCGTTGGGAGCCGAAGCAATTTGATGATAGTACCATTTCGCTGTTAAAGTCTGTGCGTTCGGACAAATTATTTTACATCCGCACCTACAACGTCGAAGGGAGTTACTTCAAGATTGTTAAACTTGGTTTCTAGAAATCTTGAATCTTCCCTAGTTCTTCTCGATTGATTGCTAATGTTGCTAACTAAGTAGGTAGGTGTTGAAAATCGTAATTAGGGCAAGGGAGTAGGGAATAGGGAGTAGGCAGTAGGAATAAGGGTTTAAGGGTAATTTACAATCTGTTACATAGCTTGGTTTATTTGTGCCGACTTACTTATATGCTCTTACTATAACCATAGAGATGCAATCTATTAAATAATATATTATGTCTCTAAGAGGATGTTTGAAAAGTCATAAATAACACCATAGAGTTTCGAGATCCCCCTAAATCCCCCTTTTTAAGGGGGGAATTTAACCCCCCTTTTTAAGGGGGGAATTTAACCCCCCTTTTTAAGGGGGACTTTAACCCCCCTTTTTAAGGGGGGAAGGGGGGGATCTCAGCAATAATTAGTCAAGAACGATACTTTTCAAACATCCTCTAATAGGTTTTCTTTCCATTGAGCAATCCAAAATCAATTTATATTTTGAATTTGTATTTTGAATTTGTACTTTTAATTTGTAAATATTGAATTTTATTTAATTTGAAAAATGCGTATTCTACTTTTGGAAGATGATGAAGTTTTATCAGATATGTTGGTAAA
>JBCCLY010000440.1:0-4262 GCA_039026655.1 Cyanobacteria bacterium P01_C01_bin.38
AAGAAATCGCGATATTTTGAATTACAACATAGTCGGAGGTAACGGTAGATTTTATCGTAAAGGAAAGTTTATAGATATTTGTGAAGCTTTGGGAGAACTTGCTTGTAAAAGAGCAATAAATCGTTCGATGGCTGCAACTACAAGCAAAGGTTATGTAATTTTATTAGTTAATGATAATAGAGCAAATTCCGATATTGAGATTTCTGACGTTAACCGAGAGCTTTTACCAGATAAATTTGATGATGTTTTAGAAGGAATTGCTCGAAATAACTGTTTAGGAACAATTCAAGAAGGAATATTGTTTGATGGAGGTGAATCTCCAGGATTATTTTATGATGGTAAAACTTATGTGGAAAACTTTGGTGCGATTGGTTCGGTATTTTTGATTTATAAGAAATAGGGAATAGGGCATTGGGGATTGGGCATTGGGGATAGGAGAATGGGTAGACAAGGAGATAAAAAATAATTCAAAATCCAAAATCCAAAATCCAAAATCTAAAATAAAAAACTCCTAACTCCTAACTCCTAACTCCTAACTCCTAACTATTCCCTATTCCCCGTTCCCTATTTTTAAAACGCGGCATGAAATTATGTCGCTCACTCTTTGGGAAGATAAAGCATGATACCGCAAAGCGTTAGGCTAAAGTAATAGCTAGAATTCCTAAATATGACACACGATGAAATTGCCGATACACTCTCGGATTTATTTGGTACATCTGCGATAAAAGTTCTTGCACCTGGCTCTTGGCAAGTTGAAACACCTACTTTTCGATTGTTAATACTACTTAGCGAAGACCAAACTTGGTTGCGAGTTTTGTTACCCATTATGCCAGCACAGCAAGCACAACCGTTTTTAGAGCAGTTTTTTGAAGCTAATTTTGACGATACTCAACAAGTACGCTACGCACTGCATCAAGATGTTTTGTGGGGAGTATTTCAGCACAGCTGCGCCAGCTTGGTTGCAGAAGATTTACGCGATGCGATCGCCAGATTGATTTCTCTCTACGAAGTGGGTGTGAATGATGCTTTTAGTCGCTTAACTGAAACCAAGATTAAAGAAATTGTACAAGCTTCTAAACAGCAGGGAAAATCCTTGGAAGCAACAATGCAAAATCTTGAGCGTTTTTATGCTGAAGGTTTAATGGGTGAAATGGATCAAAGCCCTGAATCGCGAGAACGAGTTTTAACAGCTTGGCGGGGGCAATTGGAAAGGCTGTGGAATGAACAATAAACAATTATCAATTATCAATTACCAGCAACTAACAACTAACCACTAACCACTAACCACTAACGACTAACAACTAACACTCATTTATGAATGTTTTAGAAACTTTAAAGGAAGATTATCAACGTTTCCCTGAGAATCAAACTTATAGCATTTACGCTGAAGATGTTTATTTCAAAGATCCGATGAATGAGTTCACGGGGGTTAACCGCTATAAGTTGATGATTAAGTTTATTGAAACTTTTTTCATGAAAACTAAGATGGATTTACACGATATCCGTTGGGAAGGGGACGCGATTAAAACAGAATGGACTCTTAACTGGAATACACCTCTACCTTGGATGCCGCGCATTTCTATCCCTGGGTGGAGTACTTTGACGGTAAGTTCTGATGGTTTAATAACTTCTCACATCGATTATTGGAAATGTTCGCGATTGGATGTGCTTAAACAGCATTTCTCGTTCTCAAAGCAGTCATAATAGATATATCTATGTAAACAAATGTGAAAGCTTCTCAGGAAATAAAGATTATTCATGCGCGTAATTTTAATGACAGGTAAAGGCGGTGTAGGGAAAACTTCGGTTGCTGCCGCTACTGGACTGCGTTGTGCTGAATTGGGTTATCGTACTCTTGTCTTAAGTACAGATCCAGCACATTCTCTAGCTGATAGTTTTGATATGGAATTGGGACACGAAGCGCAACAAGTACAACCAAATTTATGGGGTGCGGAATTGGATGCGCTGCTCGAACTTGAGGGAAACTGGGGTGCTGTAAAGCGCTATATTACTCAAGTTTTGCAGGCTAGAGGATTAGAGGGAATACAGGCTGAAGAGTTGGCGATTCTACCGGGAATGGATGAAATTTTCGGTTTGGTAAGAATGAAACGTCATTATGATGATGGTGAATTTGATGTTTTAATTATTGATTCTGCTCCCACTGGTACGGCTTTACGGTTGTTGAGTTTGCCAGAAGTTGGCGGTTGGTATATGCGTCGTTTTTACAAGCCTTTCCAAAATATTTCGGTAGCGTTACGCCCTTTGGTAGAGCCAATTTTCAAACCTATTGCTGGTTTTTCTTTACCTGATAGAGAGGTAATGGATGCACCTTATGAGTTTTATCAGCAAATTGAAGCATTAGAAAAGGTATTAACTGATAATACCCAAACTTCGGTGCGTCTGGTTGCAAATCCCGAAAAGATGGTGATTAAAGAATCTCTCCGCGCCCATGCTTATTTGAGTTTGTACAATGTTGCCACAGATATGGTAATTGCAAATCGGATTATTCCTCAAGAAGTGCAAGATCCATTTTTCCAAAGATGGAAAGATAATCAAGAACAATATCGTCAACAACTTCATGAAAACTTTCATCCTTTACCTGTGAAAGAAGTTCCGCTTTATTCAGAAGAAATGTGTGGTTTAGAAGCTTTAAAAAGACTCAAAGAAACTCTTTATAAAGATGAAGATCCAACCCAAGTTTATTACAAAGAAAATACAATTCGAGTTGTTCAAGATCAAAATCAATATAGTTTAGAACTTTATTTACCCGGCATTCCTAAGAATCAGGTGAATTTGAGTAAAAGTGGCGACGAATTGAATATTACTATCGGAAACCATCGCCGCAATCTGGTATTACCGCAAGCCTTAGCAGCACTCCAACCATCCGGAGCAAAAATGGAAGAAGATTATTTAAAAATTCGTTTTTCTGAAGTTGTGAAAGCTTAAAAGTGGGCATTGGGGATTGGGCATTGGGGATTGGGCATTGGGGATTGGCAATTGGTAATTGGGAAGAGATTGAAATATTTATTAACTCCTAACTTCCCATGCCCTATGCCCTATGCCCAATCCCCAATTCCCTTTAACTTCTCAACTGTACTGGCATTGCTAAGTAAGTCATCTTAATTCCTCCGACGGGGGAAAAGATAACGGGGGCTAAATTATTGTTTAATTGCATTTGAATTTCTGCTGAAGGTAATGCTTTTAAACCTTCCATCAAATATTTAATGTTAAAAGCAATATCAATATCGTCTCCTTTTATTTGCGCTGACATGGATTCCATTCCGCTACCAATTTCTTGGGTTTCTACTGACAAGGTAATTTCTTGAGATTCGCTATCGATACTAACTTTGGCAATATTATTTTTTTGATCGGCTAATACTGCAATTCTTTCTAAAGCGCTAATAAATTGCTTTCTATCCAAAATTAATTCTCGTTCAAATCCATTGGGTATAAGCTGACGGTAAGCTGGATATTGCCCTTCTAATGTTCTGCTGGTTAAGCGCTGATTTTGCCACTCAAAAACTACTTGCCCGCTATCAAAATACATTGCAACGGGTTCATCTTCTTTTGAACTATGAGCTAACATTCTTTCTAATTCTCGTAAAGCTTTGCTTGGTAGCGTTACCTGTAAAGAATCTGGTTGCTCGTCATCATCATCGAGATTTTCATTGATAGTTTCTACTACTGCTAAACGATGCCCGTCAGTGGCTGCAAATTCCAAACTGTCTTGCTTAACTGTTAAATGTACTCCGGTTAAAACTTGCTTGCTTTCGTCTGCACTTGTAGCAAATAGGGAACCACCTAAGCCTTCAATTAATGCACTTGCAGGAAGATGAATTGCTTTATCGTTTTCTGTGACGGGTAGCTCGGGAAATTCTTCGGCACCCATTGCCCGTACTTCGTAGCGCCCGCTTTTTGGCTTTAAGGTAACGGTTAAACCGTTATCCACTGGTTGGTTTTCTTTTTCTGCGGATTCATCGTCTAAAGTAATATCTCCTTCCGGTAAACGAGAAACTATATCATTAAGTAGCTTGGCTGGAAGAGTTATTGTTCCTCCTTCTAGAATTTCGGCATTAAAACTAGTACGAATTCCTAAACTTAAATCAAAAGCTGTTAAGCTTACTTGACTATTTGCAGCATCTGCTTGCAGAAGTACGTTAGCAAGTATGGGATGAGTTGGGCGCGAAGGTACAGCACGGAAAGTAAGTGAGAGATGAGTGTTTAAATCGCTTTGGCTGCAAACTAGTTTCATAATTTATGGG
>JBCCLY010000441.1:0-4261 GCA_039026655.1 Cyanobacteria bacterium P01_C01_bin.38
AATTCCCTATTCCCCAGAAATCATTTTTTTTAATTCCTGATTTTTTTCCTGACTGAGACGATAAACTTCTGGCTCTGGTTTACCAACAATATGTCCTTGAATATAAGTTACACCAATTTCTTTTAACTGATATAAATTTATCGGAGTATGTTCGTCTACACCTTCAACTATTACATTCGGTGGATATAAATTCTTGTCTTTAACAATTTGATGAACGAAACGAATAATTAAATCGCTAGATTGATGATGTAGAATTTCGCGATCGATTTTAACGTGGCATGGATTCAAACCAGCTAATCGAGAAACTGAAGCATAACCAACTCCAAAATCATCGATAGAAAATCGAATATTAAATTGATGCACGTATTCTAAAAGTTTGTTTTTGAAAAAAGCTAAAGGATTTTCTAATTTAATACCATTGTAACTTGATGGTAATTCTGACTTTTCGGAAATTTCCAAAATCAAATTTCGTGGTGAAATAATATGTTCTTGTAAAATTTCTCTGACAGTTTCAAAATATGCCGTTTTAACTAACGATTCTGGATATACATTAACTGATAATGGTACAACATCACTCAGCCTCCTTTGTTTTGATTTTCTAGCTTTTTTATAGCTTTTTACTGCAATTCTCAGAAAATATTGGTCTAACTCAACTTTAAATCGAGAACCCCACAATTCTGCGGCTTCAAATAAATCGACGGGAGCAGTTAAGCTTTGAGTATCTCTAGCTAATGCTTCCCAACCACTAATAAAAAACTCATTGCCTTCTATACAAATTACAGGTTCAAAATAAACAACCATCTTTTCTAAACGTTCGCAAAATAGTTGAAAACGTCTTTCATATAAGGATTCAGAAACAAACTGAAAATCTTTTTTTAAGGCATCAATAATTGCGGCTTCTACAAATATAGGTTCAAAGAATATTTTACTGTTTTGATAAAAACTAGACAAAATTCTACCGTATGCGTTTCCTAATAAATGCGAATCATCATCTAAGCCACAAATTACCATAATTTCAGCTAAGGGAGGCATTTTTAAGGGTATCATCACAAAAGTATTTGCGGAACATGAAGCATATTCGTGAACTTTGTAAGTACCGTGATGAGAAGGATTAAAAACTGATTCTTGAGAGATAATCGGAAAAATTATTGTATTTAATATATTAAGATAAGCATTTTCATCGATGTTGTCTGATAGGTTACTTTGCGATTTAACTAAACAATTATCCTGACTATCATTTTCGACTATGAATACAAAATCCGCTTCAGAAGCTTCTCGAATAATTTCTAAAATCTGAATTTCAAAATCTGAATCAGATGAGTTAGTGAGTCTAATAATTAAATTTTGAATAAAAGATTCAAAAGGCTCTAAAAAATTAGGTAGATAATCAACTTGTAACTGATAATTTTCACCGTCTCCCTCTTGCAACGTTTTTCCCAACTTTAATGCACCAAAATTTATTTTATTTTTAGTAATCGAAGAACTTAGCTGGTGAGCTAAACATACTTTTGCTAACTGAATTTTATAACCTTCTTTAAAAGCATAAATCTCAGGTTTACATAATGGTGCAACTTCTCGCATTCTACTGCTAGTATATTCATGCAGTTCATCAACTGAAATTACACCATCACCATTCTGATCCGCTTTACCATTTTCAATTCCTTCGACAAGATAGCGGGTATAAATTGAATGATTGGATGCTTGCTCTTCAAAAGAATATTGAGTAGAAGTAGAAGAAGTTAAAACTACTCTACCTTCCCCTCCTAATTGATTTTTAATATCTACATCACCATCATTTTTTACCGTCATACCTCTAGCAAAGGCACCGCTAAAACAGCAATCAAGAATTATTACTTGTCTGCAAGAAAGACTTTTATCCATAATATTGTGGACAAAACTTGCAGCAACAGTACTTGAAGTAATCAATTGTCCGTTAGGATGCTTGCAAGTTTGACTGCTCGCTAAATAAAGATTGCCATTATCATCCTTAATCCCATGCCCCGAAAAATATAGCAATACTAAATCGTGCTTCTGGCAATTAGAGAAAATTTTCTCTATTTCCATTCCCATATTTGGTATCTGCGGATTTTTCAATACTTGAATGTTATTAGCAGAAAAACCACCCATATCTGGATGTTGCAAAACACGCTGCATTGCATCCACATCTTTAAGGGCACCTGGCAGGGAATTCAACTCGTAGTTATATTCGCTTACCCCAATCAGCAATGCCAACTTTTTCATTCCTTCTTTTACCTATACTGATTGCTTAATTGAGTCCTGTTTCGAGCGCTTTAAGAATTACACCTTGCAGACATTAAGCCTTGCTAATCGTAATATTAATTTTTAATTTAAGCGGTATTATAAGGCTTTCTTAATCTCATCATTACTTTACGCAATGACTACGCTTACAAGCTACCATCAGTGATACAAGTCACAGGGAATTGGGGATTGGGCATGGGGCATTGGTAGTTGGTAGTTGGTAGTCGGTAGTTGGTAGTTGGTAGTTGGGAATAGCGAGCGAGATCCTCCTGTTTGCTTCTTTCCTTGTCTCCCCATCTCCCCATCTCCCCATCTCCCCATCTCCCTCAACAGAAGTAGTAATGGAAATTTTACCCATCAAAAAACCCACGCATACAAAGTAGGTGGGAATAGCATAACTCAGATTTGAAAACGGAGAGGGAGGGATTCGAACCCTCGTTACCCTTTCGGGTAAACAGCATTTCCAGTGCTGCGCCTTCAACCACTCGGCCACCTCTCCAGGTGCCACAAGATGTTATCTTACATTGAAATCAAATAAACTGCAATCCTTGAGAAAATAATTCTATAATAACCAAATCAAAAATCCGAAATCATCATGTCCTCTACATATAAAGTCACAGTCAGAGATAGAGCAAAAGGTATCATACACACTTTAGAAGTACCTGGCGATCGCTACATTCTGCACAGCTTTGAAAAACAAGGTGTAGATTTGCCGTTTTCCTGTCGTAATGGTGCTTGCACGACTTGTGCTGTAAGGATAATCGAAGGAAAAATTTCTCAACCCGAAGCCGTGGGATTATCCCCCAACCTGCAAAGAAAAGGTTATGCATTATTGTGCGTCAGCTATGCCTGCTCCGACTTAGAAGTAGAAACACAAGATGAAGATGAAGTTTACGAACTTCAATTCGGACGTTATTTTGCTAAAGGTAGAGTTCGTGCAGGATTACCATTAGATGAAGATTAGGAGTTAGGAGTTAAGAGTTAGGAGTTAGGAGTTAGGAGTTAGGAGTTAGGAGAAATATGTTACCAGTTAATTTATAAATATTACCTTTAACCTTTAACCTCTTTTTATGAAAAAACTAGTTATTTTCTTCTGTTGCTTATTGCTTTTGGGGTGCCAAGCTAAAAAAGATACATTTCAAGCGGGAACGGTGCCGATTAAAGTGGAGCGAGTTGTTAGCGGACAAACTTTGCAAGTTACGGGTTTTCGCGAACAGCCCAATTTAATTTCTGAGGTGCGTTTGAATAGTATTAGCGCACCTCCGACACGTCAACGCCCTTGGGGAGAGGCTTCCAAACAACGCTTAATAGAATTGATTGAAGATAAATCTTCACCTGTAAAATTAGAGTTTGACGTGGAAGCTAAAGATAAATTTGGACGAACATTAGCTTACGTGTGGAAAAATGACACGTTAATAAACGAACAATTAGTTAAAGAAGGACACGCAATATTTGTAGCGCGATCGCCCAATCATAAATACGATTCCCGCTTGGAACGCGCACAGCATTGGTCTAGACTGATGGGTGAAGGAATTTGGAACCCCGAAGATCCTATGCGTCTTTCTCCATCTGAGTTTCGTCGGGTTTATCGTTAAAAGTTAGGAGTTAGGAGTTAGGAGTTAGGAGTTATGAGTTATGAGCTATGAGTTAATTTTTGTATCAACTATCAACTATCAACTATCAACTATCAACTAACAACTAACAACTAATGAATTTACAAATATTTCTCGATA
Organism: Cyanobacteria bacterium P01_C01_bin.38; assembly: GCA_039026655.1. Taxonomy (GTDB): domain Bacteria; phylum Cyanobacteriota; class Cyanobacteriia; order Cyanobacteriales; family Nostocaceae; genus Rivularia. The sequence continues at coordinate 3,993 of JBCCLY010000441.1, forward strand.
TCGCAACGAAAGCAGCGCTGTCTGCTGGTGCTGTTTTACAAGGTTATTTGGGTAAGGTGCAGGATAAAACTGCGGAAAAACGTCCTGGTGATTTAGTAACTGCTGCCGATAAGGCTTCGGAGGCTGTGGTTTTAGAAACTTTGCGTCGTCATTTCCCCGAACACGCTATTCTTGCAGAAGAGGAGGGTTTATTAGGCAATCAAAATCAAGAATATCTTTGGGCGATCGATCCCTTGGATGGTACAACTAATTTCGCTCATGAATATCCG
>JBCCLY010000442.1:0-4260 GCA_039026655.1 Cyanobacteria bacterium P01_C01_bin.38
AGGTTTATCCGTGCTGGTATGCTCGATTGTTCGCGCCACAAATCGAGCGGATGCTGCATAGATTTTTCTAAATAGCTTGTGGCTCTAGATGAATTGAACCAGCTTGCATCCAAGGCAATTCGCCACCAAACACGGAATGCATCAAAACTGTATACGCTTTTAATCGGACTATTATCTGGTAAGGGCTGATATTTTCCTGTTTCTGCGCTCAGAGCAACCCAATCACTAGGTAAATTTACAGTACTAAGTTGTGTGGAATCTTCCAATACTTCATAACTCGTATCTACTAAACTTAACCAATCTCGTTCGGAATCTACTTGAGCAAACAAGCGAAAAGCGTAAGGAGCAAAGTAGGAAGGGTTGAGAATAATCGATGAATCCTTTACAAATGCAGCTTTGGGACCTGGTAGCAAATAGCGTTTGTTTTCAGAACCAACTACAGTTGAATACTTCCATAAATCCTCAAGTTTGGTTTTAGCTAATTTCAGGTATTCCGGACGATTCCAGCGTCTTGATGCCAAAATCAAAGCAGTAATCGCATCAATATCTCCGTCGCTAGCAAAATTAGCATCTATAGCACCCCAACTACCATCCGATGTACGTCCCCATTTCCAAGCCCATAAATTATCTACAGGTTTATCGTCTTTAAACCTGCGTAAATTATTTTCTCCCCAATTTAAAGTTAAAGCAAAAGTTGCAGCGTCATCAATCAGCACTGCCCGTAACATTGCATAGGCTTGCCCCTCACTAGTAGAGCGATCGCTCGCTTCGTAATCAATCACTCTTCCATCTCTTTGGATAAACCGACGACGATAGCTATCCCAGCTTTCTACTAATAACTCTCGGTTAGGAGTAGATGCAGGAAGGGTTGATAGAAATTCAACATTATCGTTATTAATAACTGATATTGTGGTTGATGATTGCAAAGATTTTTTTTCAGGTTTTTCAACGCTATTCGCCGAATCACCCCAGCTACAGCTATTTAAAGCCAAAATTGTACATATAGCCGCTACTTTTGGAAAATAGTTCATATTTAAGCACAGTTTGCATTAATTGTTGCCAATTAAGAGAAGTTTTCAAACCTGTATTCAGACCTAAGAAACCCGGTTTCTGTCCGTAAAAAAATAATTAATTCGTTATCAAGCGAGCAAAAAACCGGGTTTCTGACTGTAGTACCGCAATGTAGGTTTAAGAAACTTCTTTTAATTACTATTCCCGTTGTAGTCCGTATATTTAACTAAATGACGTATTCTTTACTAAAAATTTGTTTAGAGAGGAATTTCGCTATATGTTCTTAATAAATTAGCAGGAATAATGAGTAGGAAGTTTGTATCTTGAAAAATATCAATAAAAATACTCATGATTTAAATGTATTAATTAATGCAACATAAGGAGACAGTAAATTTGCTCGCTTAATAAAAAAGTACGAATCATGTCTCCTAAATTCTCCCAGATAAAATACCCAACCTTCATGAAATTGTTATCTTACTCAATCGCTACAACGATAACTTTGGGGACAGTGGTTGGTGTACCGCGAGAAGTAGCAGGGGAAACACAATCGGTACAAACTGAAGAACAATCCGCACAATTAGCAGAAGCTGAGCGACTAAACGATCGAGCGTCAAAATTATCTGAGCAAGGTAAATATAATGAAGCTATCCCTTTGGCAGAAAGAGCCTTAGCTATCGAGGAGAAAGTATTAGGTAAAGAGCATCCCGATGTAGCAACTAGTCTTAATAATTTAGCTCTGCTTTACGATTCACAAGGAAGTTACGCAAAAGCAGAATCTCTTTATCTGCGTGTAATTGCTATCGACGAGAAAATATTAGGTGATGAACATCCCGATGTAGCAACTAGTCTGAGCAATTTAGCATCAGTTTACAAATCACAAGGAAATTACTTAAAAGCAGAACCTCTTTACCTACGTTCCCTAGCCATTAGAGAAAAAGTACTAGGTAAAGAACATCTCGATGTGGCAAATAGTCTTAATAATTTAGCTCTACTTTACTACTCACAAGGCAGTTACAAAAAAGCAGAATCTCTTTTGCTGCGCTCCCTAGCTATACACGAGAAAGCACTGGGTAAAGAACATCCAGATGTGGCAACTAATCTGAGCAATTTAGCAAGACTTTACAAATCACAAGGAAATTACGCTGCTTCAGAACCTCTTTTCCTACGTTCCCTAGCTATTCGAGAGAAAGTATTAAGTAAAGAACATCCCGATGTGGCAGATAGCCTCAGTGGTTTAGCAGGGCTTTACAATTCACAAGGAAGTTACGCAAAAGCAGAATCTTTTTACCTACGCTCAATTGCTATCGAAGAGAAAGTACTGGGTAAAGAACATCCTGATTTGGCAACTAGTCTTAATAATTTAGCAGGAGTTTACGAATCACAAGGAAATTACGCAAAAGCAGAATCTTTTTACCTACGCTCCCTAGCTATTAGAGAGAAAGTACTGGGTAAAGAACATCTCGATGTTGCATCTACTCTTAACGGTTTAGGTTTGCTTTACAAATCACAAGGAAGTTACGCCAAAGCAGAATCTTTTTACCTGCGCTCTTTGGCTATTCGAGAGAAAGTATTGGGTAAAGAACATCCTGATATGGCGTATTCACTTAACAATTTAGCAATACTTTACCAATCGCAAGAAAGTTATGCCAAAGCAGAATCTCTTTATCTACGCTCTCTGGCTATTAAAGAGAAATCACTGGGTAAAGAACATCCTGAAATAGCAACTATCCTCAATAACTTAGCTCTGCTTTACAATGTACAAGAAAATTATAATAAAGCAGAACCTCTTTACCTACGTTCTTTAGCTATGAAAGAGAAATTACTGGGTAAAGAACATCCTGATGTGGGAGTTACACTAAACAATTTAGGTCTGCTTTATTACTATCAGGAAAATTATACAAAAGCAGAATCTTTTTACCTACGTTCTCTAGCTATTTGGGAGAAGTCTTTGGGTAAAGAACATCCTAATGTGGCATATTTGCTGAAAAATTTAGCTATGGCTAATTGGCTGAAAAATAATATTAGTCGTACTACCAATTTTCTCACTCGTCAATTAGAAATTGAAGAAAAAAATTTGCAACTTATTTACGCTGTTGGTTCAGAACGAAGAAAACAAAATTACGCTAAAACCTTTGATGTAAGTACTGACAATGCAATTTCATTGGCTTTGGAAGAATCTTCAAAAAACCATACTACTGCGAAATTAGCTCTGACTACTGTATTACGTCGTAAAGGACGGGTATTAGATGCTATCACCGATACGGTGCAAATTCTACGCGCTCAGTTAGCAGACAATCCAGAGATTAAAATTTTATTTGAACGTTGGGTGGATGTACAGCAACAGTTAGCAAAACTAGTATATAGCCAACAAGAGGAACAAAAAACTGACATAATTAAGAAATTAGAAGCACAAAACGAACGTTTAGAAGAACAACTTAGTGCTAAAAGTGCCGAGTTTCGTAAAGAAATTCAATCAATAGAATTAAAAGCTATTCAAGCAAAAATTCCTAAAGATGCAGCATTGATAGAAATTGTTCAATATGAGCCTTTTTATCCCCAGCTTAAACTATATATGATGCCGCGTTATGCAGCTGCTATATTACGCTCGCAAGGTGAACCAAAATGGGTTGATTTGGGTGATGCTGCAACCATTGATAAATCTATTGAAAATTTCCGTAAAGTTTTAGTTTCAGTTACCGATTATAATAGCCAAGACGAAAAAGTTTACCGCGAATTAGATCAGTTAATTATGGCTCCGATTCGTCCGTTATTAGGAGATGCTCGTCACCTGTTATTATCACCAGATGGACAACTAAACTTAATACCTTTTGAAGCTTTGAAAGACGAAAATAACCAATACTTAGTTAAACGTTATTCCTTCTCTTACCTTACTAGCGGAAGGGACTTACTGCGCTTCGACACAAAAGCCAAACAATTGTCTAATCCCGTTGTATTTGCTGATGTTGACTATAATGAATATCAAAATACAGTTGTAGCTAAAAATCGTGGTGCTGAAAATAAACGTTCCGTAGACTTTAGTCGTTTAAGTTTCGATCCGCTTCCAGCGACTGCGATAGAGGGTAACGAAATCCAAAAAATCTTTCCCAGCACAAACTTAGTAGCAGGTAAACAAGCCACAGAAACTGTTATTAAACAATTGAAAACACCAAGTATTTTGCATTTAGCTACCCACGGTTTCTTTTTACCAGATCAAGAAGTTGATAAATTAGAAAATCCCTTACTACGCTC
>JBCCLY010000443.1:0-4256 GCA_039026655.1 Cyanobacteria bacterium P01_C01_bin.38
ATAGGTCGTTAGCGAAGCGTCTCCGGAGGAGATAAACAAGGGATTTATCAATGAGAACTTCGTATCAATACCGATTAAAACCAAATAAAGAGCAAGCAGCGAAGATAGATAATACTTTAGAAATGCTTCGCTATCAGTATAATTATCAGCTTGCAGAAAGGTTCGATTGGTACGATAAAAATCGTTGTTCCATTGACAGATGTCCTCTTGTTTGTCATTTACCTGAATTATCAGAAAAACCTAACCGTTTTAGTCAGCAAGCATCATTAAAGCAACTCAAAAAAGAACGTCCTTGGTATAAAAACATGCATAGTCAAGTATTGCAAGAAGTACCAAAAAAGGTCGAGATAGCTTTTGATAGATGGCTTAAAGGTGATTGTAATGGCAAAAGGTCAGGTCGCCCAAGATTTAAAGGTGTGGGAAGATATAAAACTTTTACTTATCCCCAATTCAAGCAACATCATTTTGTAGGAAACAAAATTACCTTGTCGAAAATTGGTGATGTCAAAGTAATTGTTCATCGTCCTATTCCAGACGGTTTTGTTATAAAAACCGTATCAGTTACAAAAAAAAACTGACGGTTATTATGTTACTTTGAGCCTTGACAATAAAGAAGTTCCAGCAATTAAGCCTAGTTTCAATGCTGATAATATTGTTGGCATTGATGTCGGATTAATCGATTTTTATGTAGCTTCTGATAATACTCGTATTGCTGCGCCAAAACATCTACGCAAAGCCGAACGTAAATTAAAGTCAGCACAACGTAAAGTATCGCGTAGAAAAAAAGGTTCTAAGCGTAGAAATATTGCTATTAAACAATTAGGTATCAGACATAAAAAAGTTGCTAATACTCGTAAAGACTTTCATTTCAAAACAGCAAAAAAATTGCTATCTAAATATGATGTAATTGCTGTTGAGAAACTGAATATAAAGGGACTTGCTAGAACACGATTGGCTAAGTCTATACATGATGCCGGATGGGGACAATTCTTGTCAATACTGAAAAACAAAGCCGTTAGCGGAGCGAGGCGTTAGCCTTAAATGCTGGTTTATTAGTAGTAGAAGTTTCTCCAAACGGCACAAGCCAATCTTGTTCTAACTGCGGTCATGTAGTGAAAAAGCCGTTATCCCAAAGAGTGCATAACTGCCCGGTATGTCATACCAGCATTTGCAGGGATTGGAATGCGGCTATCAATATCAGGAATCGTGGGACGCACGACCTGTATAAACAAGCTCAGTCAATGTCTTCAAAGAAGAGTCACTGAGAAGCCTACACTGTACCGTAAGGTCAGTGTAGGTACGTCACTCAGGTAAACACCTATTACCTATTACCTATTACCAATGCCCCATGCCCCATGCCCAATTCCCAACTCATAACTCCTAACTCCTAACTCCTAACTCCTAACTATTTTCCTATGTCTGAAAAACTTTCTATTATTCAATTAGGTAATCCGATTCTGCGACGGAAAGCGGAATTTATTCAAGATATTGATTCTAAAAAGATTCAAAAGCTGATTGATGATTTGCTGTTAACGGTTAAAGAGGCTAACGGTGTTGGGATTGCAGCTCCACAAGTTGCTAATAGCTCTCGCGTTTTTATCGTTGCTTCTCGTCCAAATCTTAGATATCCCAATGCTCCTTCAATGGAACCTACAGCAATGATTAATCCTCGAATTGTCGATTGCTCCAATGAATTAGTCAAAGATTGGGAAGGTTGCTTGAGTATTCCAGGTATTAGAGGATTAGTTCCAAGATACCGGACTATCGAAGTAGAATATACCGATAGATATGGTAGTTTAGTGCATCAAAAATTAACAGATTTTGTAGCTCGGATTTTTCAGCACGAATACGATCATTTTGAAGGATTAGTATTTTTAGATCGAGTTGAAAGCACCTTGGATATTGTTACCGAGCAAGAATATCAAAGTTTGATGTTTGAAAAGGGAGTAGGGAGTAGGGAGTAGGGAGTAGGGAATAGGGAGTAGGGAATAGGGAATAGGGAATAGGGAATAGGGAATAGGGAATAGGGAATAGTGGGCAATGATGATAACTGGTAACAACTAACCACTAACAACTAACAACAACAACTAACCACTAACAACTAACTATTAACCACTAACTGATATACCAACAACTCGCCATTCTCGCCACCTGCGGCGATTTTATTTGCTTGAGGATGCCAATCCATGCAGGTAAAACCATCGGCAACGCCAGTGATGATTTGCGAAACTTCTTGAGCATCTTTCCACAAACATAACCAACCGTCGCTAGCAGCAGAAGCAAGTAAAAAGCTGTTGGGAGCGAAGGCGATCGCCTGAATAATTCCTACATGATTTGTTAAAACACTGCCTTCCCAGTCCGAATCTTCACCCCCGTGTTTTTCCCATAAAACTATTCCATCCATGCTAGAGCAAGCAAGTAAAGGGGAACCTGTATCGGAATTGATTTGTGACCATGCAACGTCGCGAATTTTACCGGGGAAACCATGCATAATCCACGGTAGCGGGTCATCCCCCGAAAGTAATAATTCAGTTTCAACAACAGCAATAGTTTTGTCCATGTTACCGGTAGCAAGATATCTTCCATCAGCAGACCAACTTATTGCTAAACTCGTGGAAGGAATATCTAAAATATTTGGTTCGTCATTCCAAGAATCAGTATTCCAAACTTTAACTCCACGATGTCCGGCTACAGCAAGGTATTTACCATCGTTTCGCCAATCAATAGCCAACGCGGAAGAGTTATCAAAATCTAAATTGACAACCAATTTTTTTTGTTCGGCATCCCAAACTTGTACTTTACGTCCTAAACTAAAAGCTAAATGATGGGAATTAGGACTCCAAGCTAATTTATCAACCCAAGCAGGAGCATTATCCAAAGTCGCGATTAATTCATTTCCCTGCCAGATTTTAACTTGTCCATTTTGTCCGGCAGCAGCTAAGAATTTATCATCGTGGGAAAAAGCAACGCAATCAACAGACTCACCATTCCCAGGTTGCAAAGTTTCTAATTCGTCATTTTGCCAAAATACAACTTCCCCAGCAGCGGAAGTTGCAGCTAAAACTTCACTTTGGGTTGAAAAAGCAATAGCGGTAACGTAATCTGAGAGAGTTTGCGATGATATAAGGGAAAATTCTTGCGAGTTAACGGTAGATTGGCTCATGGTGAAAAGGTCAAAGGTCAAAGGTTAAAGGTTTTTTATTAGGAGTTAAGAGTTAAGCTGAACGGTTTTGAAGTAATTGATTTATGTTTAAGTTTTTCAAATTATAGAAGAATAACACGATGTATTAGTGTATTTATAAAAATTATAATTTGTATATCTATAGCAATCAGTAATGAAATTTTACCAAGCTATACGCGCTATGATTAGTACCTCGATAGTTTTACTACAACATTAGAAACACGAACTTATTAATTTATTTTTTTCTATTTAGTGATACTTTATGTACGCCGTAATTTCCCCTGAAAATATTCAACTTCCTCCTGGAACAGTAGTAAGAATGCTCGGAACCTGGGAAGATTATTGTCAGCTGCGCGATCGCCGTGGTGATGCTTCTATTCCCAGGATAAAATACCGTAATGGCGAAATTTTACTTATGAGTCCCTTACCCAGACATGGGCGTGAAGCCCATTTACTTGCCAGGATTGTTGAAACTCTATTAGATAGCAAAGCTCGTGAATACGAAGCCTTTACCCCAATTACAATTGACATTCCCGAAGAAGGTGGAATTGAACCAGACTACTGTTTTTATATTGATAACCGGCAAGCTGTTGTAGGTAAAGACAGGATTAATTGGCAAATCGATCCACCACCGGATTTAGTCATTGAAATTGATGTCACTTCTTACACTGCTGCTGAAGATTTTCTACCTTATAAAGTTCCAGAAGTTTGGTTATTTAAGAAAAGTAGTTTAAGTATTTATGGTTTGTCGGGGGATGAATATCAACTGCAATCGTTTAGCAGATATTTTCCTGAAGTTGATTTATCTGAGGTTATTAGTCGCGTTTTAAAAGTTGCATCCGAGCAAGGTACTAGTGTTGCAATTAAGGGTTTGAGGGAGCAATTGAGTGGGGAATTGTGATAAACATATTATGCGAAACTTAATTTGGTGATCCTTTCCCAGGAAAGCCCAACATATGGCATGGTAAAGATATATTTAGATACTAGTATTTATAACCGCCCTTTTGACGACCAAACTCAACCAAAGATTTTTCTTGAATCGCAAGCTGTTTCATTAATACTGCAAATGGTTGAG
>JBCCLY010000444.1:0-4254 GCA_039026655.1 Cyanobacteria bacterium P01_C01_bin.38
AATCTGTTCGGCTTACTGCCCTGGGCGGCGGAGAGCGTAAAGAGCGTGCCTCTGCTTGGAATCATAATTGGTATCGGGATCCTGCCGATCCTTTACGGGGTAACGATGTTCGCGCTTCATAATTTTAGATTATTAATTATCTATCTGCTTTGATGATTAAATTCAATAATTGTAGGGTGTGTTGTCGCGGAGCGCAACGCACCATGATGATTGAAAACAAATCCTAATTATCTTACAGATTTCGGTGCGTTAGACTCAAGTCATAACGCACCCTACAAACTTCATAAATTTAGATTATTAATTATCTGCTTTGATAATTAAATTCAATAATTGTAGGGTGTGTTGTCGCGTTAGCGGAGCGTGACGTTAGTCATAGCGCAACGCACCATGATGATTGAAAACAAATCGTAATTATCTTACAGATTTGGGTGCGTTAGACTTAAGTCATAACGCACCCTACAAACTACAAACTTGATATACATAGCGAGCAAGATGCTCGCACTACAAAAAAATAAATTTACACCCGCAGGGATGCTCCCCCTACAAACTTTGTTCGAGATTTTAGGCTTTACCATTCGCGCTTCATAAATTTAGATTATTAATTATCTATCTGCTTTGATGATTAAATTCAATAATTGTAGGGTGTGTTGTCGCGTTAGCGGAGCGTGACGTTAGTCATAGCGCAACGCACCATGATGATTGAAAACAAATCCTAATTATCTTACAGATTTCGGTGCGTTAGACTCAAGTCATAACGCACCCTACAAACTACTCCCTACTCCCCACTCCCTTTCCCAACCAACTTATTTACTCTTCACTTCTTCAGACATCATAATTATTTCTTGAATATTCTGCTGATATTCCTCATAGATTTCTGGAATATTATTGCTTGTTGAAATTATTAATTCACCAATTGTATCCTGAGCGCGTTCGTTGATGGAATCAATTAGCAAGTTTGGCATTGTGATATTTTTTTCGGCTATCTTTTTAATTTTATAATTAACTTTTGTTCGCTTTGATATAGCTTTTAAAACCTGAATCTCGTGTTCTGGTAAACTTTCCCGAAAATCCGTCCATTCTTTGGATAAATCTTGAGATTCGCTCGTTGGTTTCTCTGCTGGCTCAATGGAGATAGATTCTATCAATTCAGCAAAAGGAAATTCTTCTGTTTCTTCCTCTTCCTGAGCTTGAATAACTGGCGGTTGCGGATTTAAGTTTTCTAATTGTTGCAGTAATTCCCAAACCTGATTTTGCAATACTTCTCTTTCTTCTTGGAGTAATGAAGTTTGTCCCTGCAACTGTTCTAGCTGCTTGCTCTCTTCTGCTTTCTGTGCTTTTAATGATTTTATCTCGGCTTTTAATTTTTCTTGTTTTTCGTTCCTACTAGAAGATAGTTCAAGAGATTTTTTATTCTCACTTTCTAATTCTTGAACCTGTACCCGCAATTCATATAATTTTTCTTCTAACTGAGGCTTGAGTCTATTTAATAAAGTTAAACTATTTTCTAATTCTTCCTGCTCTTGAAGAAGTTCGCCAATTTGTGCGTGTAATTGAGTTATTTCGGCTTTTGAGACACTACAATTTAACTCCAAACGCCGCTTTTCTGCTGTAATATTAGTAAAAGAATTGTCCGCTTCTTGCTTTAGTTTATTTATATTCTTAATTTCATTTTGTAAATTAATAACTTCAGATTCTAAATGTTTTTTCTGAAGCGCAAAGGTACTTAATTCTCGGTTGAGCGAATCTCTTTGATTGCGGCGATCGCCTACTTGATGTTGCAGCTGATTCGATTCTTGATGCAAAGCACGACGTGTAGCTTCTAATTGATGAATTTCTAAGTTAATGCCGTGTTGTATATTTTCCAGTTCGTGAATTCTCTTATGAAAGGAATCTATTACCGACGATTCATAATTTCTGCGTCTCCTCTCTGTTCTTTTATCTACAATAAATGTCGCCGTATACGTAGCAAGTATAGTTATGATACTTGTCACCAAGGCGAAATAAAAATTCCACCAGGTGAAAACTAAAGCTATCACGAAGCTCACCCCGAAGGCAACTATACCTATAATAAATCGATTGCTGACCATATCTTGGATATTGCTTGTTTTTAGCATAGTTCATTTATCAAAATATGGTGATTCCGTATCAAAAGAGACATTTACTTTTACCATACCTTGATGCGATAGTTTTACTTATTCAACATAAATATGAGTATAAAAAATTAACAGATAAGTCAATATATCTACCTATAAATAATATTTATTTCTATTTATTCCTGTTTTTGTGTCAACTTTTGAGCAATTTTGTTTTCAGCCCTCAAAAAATCTACAAATTGTCTTGCAGTTCTTCCGGAACGTCCGTTATGACGAGTTGCCCATTGCAAAGCTTGGGCGTTTAGTTCTTCTGTACTAATTTCGATATTAGATAATTTAACCAAATGTTGGACAATTTGTAAATAAGCCTTTTGAGAAGCGGGTTCAAAAGTCAAAGTTAAACCAAAGCGATCGCTAAATGAAAGTTTTTCCTGTACGGTATCCCAAGAGTTGACTTCATCCGCATCTTGAGGTTTAGGTCTGTCTGCAAAATATTCGCGAATCAAATGACGACGATTAGAAGTTGCGTAAACTACGACATTTGTTGGCCTTGCCGTCAAGCTTCCTTCTAAAACAACTTTAAGAGCTTTAAAAGCATCGTCATCTTCCTCGAAGGAAAGGTCATCGACAAATATTATGAATTTTTGTGGCTTGTTGCGTAACCGTTCTACAATTTGTGGTAGATATTTCAATTCAGATTTTGCGACTTCTATCAAGCGTAAATTGCGATTGCTATATTCATTTAATAAAGCTTTAACTAAAGAAGATTTACCAGAGCCGCGACTACCGTAAAGTAAAACGTGTAATGCTAGCTGTCCCGATAATAAAATTTCGGTATTTTTGATTAAAGTTTGTTTGGGAGACTCATAAGCCACTAATTCGTTTAACTTAACTCCGTCAGGATAGCGTATCCCGATAAATTCTCCCTGCTGCCAGCGAAAAGCCTTGTATTCTGCGAATATGCCCGTACCATATTGCCGGTAAAACGCTGTTAAATCTTCTACAGCATCAGTCCAATCTTCCAAAGTTCGCAATTTTTCTATCAAGGGTAGTTCGTTATCTTCTATTTTTTGCTGCTCTACATACCATACCACTGGCAAAATCGGTAGATGGGCAACAGACTGCACCCATTCACCAAGAGTTGCAACGCTGCATTCATGAAAGCTTTGTAAAGCCTGTAAATCGTGTTTAGCAGCACTTTTCAAAGCAGGTGGTACTTCAAATTGACATCGACTGCTAAAAGGATTATCCGAAACCAGAATTTGAGAAATCAGATATTCTTCCCAATTTTGATTTTTACTAGCCAAAATGTTGAAAAAATCACCGTAAGCTTGCAGACAATCTCGTGCTTCAGCATTTGGGTAGCGTATAGCCTCTAATAAATTAAGAAAAGCTTTACCTACTTCGCCTTTAAACACAGACTGGTAAAGTAAAAGAGAAGCCGCTTGACGCTGGAGAAATTGAACCGATTCGATGGCTTGATTGTTCATGTATTTAAAGAGGGAGTAGGGAATAGGGAATAGGGAATGGGGAACGGGCAATAGATAAGAGTCTTATTGTTAATTTTCCTACGCTGAGGAGAATAAGTGAAAATCTACACAGGTTTTAACAAATGGAAAGTATTATAGCCGCGAGTTTATACGGTATTTTATCAATTGTCGGTGGAATCATTGGTTATAAAAGCGCAGGTAGCAAAGTTTCTTTGATAAGTGGAACAATCAGCGGTTTATTGCTTCTGGTTGCTGCTTACCTGCAATTACAGGGACAAACTTGGGGTTTAAATTTAGCTGTTGTTATTACGAGTGTTTTAGTAGTTGTTTTTGCAGTTAGACTTGCTAAAACACGCAAATTAATGCCAGCAGGGTTAATGGTTGTTTTGGGGCTGGCAGCACTAATAGCGATGTTTTCTCAGTTAGTTTTTAATGCTTGATTGCTTTTTATTCACATTAATTATGAGGGGTTCGTAGTTGGCGATTTATCGCTCCCGAGGACTAAAAGTCCCAACTACGAACGTAGAAGTACCCATCAGAACTAATGGGACAGACCACTAGTAGTACTAGACCACATAAGTTATGAGGGGTATCACAATGATATTTGTAGGTTGGGTTGAACGAAGTGAAACCCAACACCGGCGTTGGGTTGCGCTTCGCTTAACCCAACC
>JBCCLY010000445.1:0-4240 GCA_039026655.1 Cyanobacteria bacterium P01_C01_bin.38
GCGTTTTGCGGCATTTCGTTAGTAATCAAGTTTTGCAATTCGCGATCGCTATAGCAATAGTAATGATTACGTCCTCGTTCTACTTTGTATAAAGGCGGACAAGCGATATAAATGAAACCGTCTTGAACTAAAGCTTTCTGATATCTGTAAAAGAAAGTCAATAATAAAGTTCGGATGTGCGCTCCATCTACGTCAGCATCTGTCATGATGATGATGCGATGATATCTCAGAGCAGACGCATCAAATTCTTCACCTTTAACACCCAAGCCCAATGCAGTGATTAGAGACTGAATTTCGTTATTTTTGTAAATTTTGGTATCGTCGGTTTTCTCAATATTGAGAATTTTACCGCGTAGAGGCAGAATTGCTTGGAAGCGTCTGTCGCGCCCTTGTTTGGCACTTCCCCCTGCCGAATCTCCTTCCACCAGATAGATTTCCGATTCTGCTGGATCGCGAGAAGAACAGTCTGCTAATTTACCTGGTAATGGTGAAGATTCGAGTACCGATTTTCGTCGTACTAATTCCCTTGCATGACGAGCAGCTTCTGCGGCTTTAAATGCCTGAATTGCTTTATCTAAAATCGTATCTACAACGTTGGGATTAAATTCTAAATATTCGTTAAGAGCTTCTCCCACAAAAGAATCTACGATTCCTCGAACTTCGGTGTTACCCAATTTTGTTTTAGTTTGCCCTTCAAATTCCGGCTCGGGTACTTTAACCGAAATTACTGCTGTTAAACCTTCGCGCACGTGTTCGCCGCTTAGATTAGATTCGTTCTCTTTAATTTTATTACGTTTGCGAGCAACGCTATTAAAAGTACGAGTTAGAACTGTTTTTAAACCTTCAAGGTGCGTACCGCCATCAACAGTACGAATATTATTGGCAAAACCTAGCAAGTTATCCGAATAAGCGTCGATGCACCACTGCAACGCCACTTCCACCTGGACGTTATTGCGTTCGCCTTGAACGTAAATTATTTCTTCATGTAGCGACTGCTTGTCAGCATTCATGTAAGCTACATATTCTTTTATTCCGCCTTTGTATTCATAAATCTCAACTTTTGGAGTATCGCTTTTGAGCAATTCCAAACGGTTATCTGTAAATGTAATTCTTACCCCAGCATTCAGATATGCTAACTCTCGCAAACGGCTGGATAAAGTATTGTAATCAAACTCAGTAACGGTGGTAAAAATTTGTGCGTCTGGCTTGAAGCTAACGCGGGTTCCGGTACGACTTTCTTTACTGGGAGCGATTTTTAACTCTGTTACCGCTTTACCGCGTTCGTAGCGCTGGGTATGTACTTTATTATTTCGCCAAATCGTAACTTCTAGCCATTCCGAAAGGGCATTTACAACAGAAACACCTACACCGTGCAATCCACCAGATACTTTGTAACCGCCACTACCAAACTTTCCTCCAGCGTGCAATACGGTTAACACAGTTTCCAACGCCGATTTTCCGGTTTTGGTATGTACATCGGTAGGAATACCCCGACCATCATCTGTTACAGTACAAGAACCGTCGGCGTTGAGTTCCACCTCAATATGGGTGCAGTGACCCGCCAAAGCTTCATCAATCGAATTATCCACCACCTCATAAACCAAGTGGTGCAGTCCTCTCGGACCAGTAGTACCGATGTACATCCCCGGTCGTTTACGAACGGGTTCGAGACCTTCCAGAACTTGAATCTGTTCGGCATTGTAACTGCTCGTCATGAAAATCTCCTGATTCTTGGGGCTGAGGTCGCCTTAAAAAGCTCAAAACTCAAAAACACTCCCAGATTCTAGCACAAAAGCCTTGCAGGGGAATCTAGAGGTATTAGAAGTGAAATTTATCGTTCTGCCAATACCTGGTTGATATAGCGGTATATTAAGAGAAAATTTTACTTTTCTGGGTTAACGAAAAGAACGCTAATTGACTGCATATAAAGGCTTTGAGAGTGGAAAATCCTGACTCGAAAAAAAGCAACAGATAAAAAATTATAAATTAAAAGTTAAAAGTTAAAAATTATTTCTTTTTGTTTTTAGGTTGTAGTTTGAACTATATATCTTGAAAAATAAGGGAGTGGGGATTAGGAAGTAGGGAGATAGGGAGAGAATCTAAAATCTAAATTCTAAAATCCAAAATCGAACTATGTTAATTGTAATTTGTGGTGCGACAGCAACAGGTAAATCTGGCTTAGCTTTAGCTTTAGCTCAACGCTGTGGTTCCATCATAATTAGTGCTGATTCTCGCCAAGTATACCGAGAATTTAACATCGGTACTGCAAAACCCACAATCTCAGAACAAAAGTTAGTACCCCACTATTTAATTGATATATGCAATCCAACCGACACTATGACGGTTGCTGACTATCAGCAACAAGCACAAAAGATTTTAGGTCAACGGATTTCAGGTCAAAGGTTAAAGGTGAGCCATTGCGGTCTTGGGGGTTTCCCCCATGAGCAAATGGCGAACCCCGGAGGGGTTAGAGGTCAAAGGTCAAAGGTTGAAAGTGAAAAGGTTTTGGGTTCTCCCTCCCTCTCTCACTCTCTCCCTCTCTCCCTCTCCCCACCTCCTTGTCTCCCCACCTTTCTAGTTGGTGGTACTGGATTGTATATTAAATCAATTGTGCGCGGAATGAAAATTCCTAGAGTCGCACCCGATAATGGATTGCGATCGCAACTTCTTAGCATCGACCAAACCCAACTCTACGCTATGTTACAACAAGTTGACGGCGTTGCAGCACAAAAAATTCATCCCCATGATTCTGTCCGGACTTTAAGGGCATTGGAGGTATTTTATATCACTGGTAATCCTATTTCCAATCTACAAGGAGAAAACCCACCGGATTATCCGATTCTGCAAATTGGTTTGGATTGTGATGTGAATCATTTGGATAGTCGTATTGCACGCCGAACAGAGAATATGGTAAAAGATGGTTTTATTGAGGAAGTCGAATATCTTTGTCAGAAGTATGGCAAGGATTTACCTTTACTTAATACTTTGGGGTATCAGGAGATAAAACAATATTTAGCTGGGGATATTTCATTAGATGAAGCAAAGGAATTAACTGTTTTACATACACGTCAATTCGCAAAACGTCAGCGTACTTGGTTTAGAAAAGATTCTCAAATTGAATGGTTTGATACTGAATCTCCAGATTTGTTAGAACGGGTTCTGTTACGAATTCAAAATTTTATCATTAACCACAATGTAGATGATTTAAATCCAGTAAAATTCTAATTAATCCAAATTGTGTATTACTTTAATCTCAATGATTCGTAATACCAAAATTAGACTTATTGATGTTTTTTCAATGCGTAAACGATTCTTTATTAATATTTTTAAAATCAACAATCGTAGGATGAACTACAATTTTAACAATTTATTATTGCTAATTTCTACAAGCTTAAACTTTATATTCTTACTGCTTGTCGTTTTAATAGTTTTCAATAAAGGCGGAATTAGTTATTTAAAAAGCAAAGTTTTGAATATGGGTAGAAGAAATATTCAAAGCGATTTAAATATAAATTCTTATTACAAACATAGAAAGAGTCAATTTGAAATACTGCCTTTACCAAATGATTCGATTATATTTTTGGGAGATAGTTTAACTGATGAAGGTGAATGGATAGAGTTATTAGGAAACACTAATATTCTCAACCGAGGAATTTCTGGCGATACGACAAGAAGAGTTTTAAATCGTCTGGATGAAATTATTCGTATAAAGCCTAAGCAGATTTTTTTAATGATTGGGATTAATGATTTTGTAAATGAAAAGAAATCTATAGAACAAGTATTCAATAAATATAAAATTATCTTAGAAGAATTCAAAACTAAAATTCCTCAGACAGAAGTATTTATTCAAAGTGTTTTGCCAGTGAATAATAACCTAACTTATTATTTTCAAGATAATCAGAAAGTAATAAAATTCAACTTGAAATTACAAGAATTAGCAAAAGAATTTAACCATCAATATATAGATGTATTTTATAAATTAGCAGATTCTGAGAATCAATTAGATGCCAAATATACTACAGATGGCGTACATTTAAACGGCAAGGCTTATTTGATTTGGAAGGAAGCTGTTGAGAAGTATGTTGCAGTAAATTAATTTAGACGTTGCAGTGCAAAGTCTCTACAAATTATCTGGATTAACACCCATTTCCCGTAATTTTTCAGCTAAAAGTTCTGCACGAGAAAGCGCTTGTTCTTTTTGCTGCTTTTCTTCTTCAGCTTGCCGTTGAGCAGTTTCAGC
>JBCCLY010000446.1:0-4237 GCA_039026655.1 Cyanobacteria bacterium P01_C01_bin.38
AAAGATACACGAGCATTTTGGTGAAGAGCTATGCGATCTTTTGAGCATGGAAGAAGATTTTACCAGCTTTGATGAAATGCTTGAGTACGATCATTTGCTCTTTGGTTGTTCTACCT
The DNA here is from genome assembly GCA_039026655.1 of Cyanobacteria bacterium P01_C01_bin.38. Taxonomy (GTDB): domain Bacteria; phylum Cyanobacteriota; class Cyanobacteriia; order Cyanobacteriales; family Nostocaceae; genus Rivularia. Next base: position 117 of record JBCCLY010000446.1, read on the forward strand.
GGGGTTCTGGGGAAGTTCAAAATGACTGGCGAGATCCGCTTTTTGAAATGGAAATGGATAAACCGGATTTTACAGGTAAAACCATTGCACTATTTGGTGCGGGAGATTATAAAAGTCACGGCGAACAGTTTGTCAGTGCATTAGGAACTTTATACGACCATTTTAAGAAATTGGGTGCAACGCTTGTCGGTGAAATTCCGACCGACGGTTATACTTATGAATATTCCTTCGCCATTCGCGATGGTAAATTTATTGGACTACCTATTGATGAAGTTAATGAAAGCGATAAAACTGATGAGCGTATCGCAACTTGGCTTGAATCAATAAAACCGCATTTCCCTAGCGCATCATTGGAAACTGCTTAAAAGAAGGGAGTAGGGAGTAGGAAGTAGGGAGTAGATTTAGGCTTTTTTAATATATCCCTTAAACTTGTCTTTGCACCGTTCCCCATTCCCCATTCCCTATTCCCTTACCATTATTAATAAATATCTCCATCCATTTCTTTAAGTAATATATATACCAAAAACCATCCTAAAACGATAGGAAATATTACGATTAAAGTACGAGGGTCTGACAGTAAAATATCCATAGTTTTCGTCTCTATTTAATGAGTTTTGTATCGAATACATCTATATTGAAATATTTCAGAAAAACCTTTCTACCTTATTTTAGTCAAAATATCAAGTTAATTTTATCGGAATACATCATTCGCAATAAGAGCCGGAGACTGTTGATTTGTTTCCCAGGTTGAACCTGGAAGTAGGAAAGTTTCCGCTTTATACTGTTTTATGATGAATTATGAAATTATGTCGCTCACTCTACTAACCGTTCACCTTACTAATGTTTTCAGGAATAATTCAAGCAAATTTAATATATGTTTGCTTGCGGTAGAATAAATATAGCAATCCTACATGAGTCGTGAGAAAGCTAGTTGCCAGAAACCCGGTTTTTTGGAAAAACCGGGTTTCTAAAATCTCACCTTGGGATTTAGGAATGCTATAGTATCAAATCAAAATTTATTCCTGTGTAAAAACCGTCGTTCGCGTTTGGGTTTTATCGGCTGTCTTCGTAATGGAAGTACTTCTGCTTCGTTGCTTTCCCTGGCAACTCGAATTAATAACGCTGTTGAAATCAATGTAGCAATCATCGAACTTCCGCCGTAACTAAAAAATGGTAAAGGTAAACCTGTGGTTGGTAAAACTCCACTAGCAACACCAATATTTATAAAAGATTGTCCCGTGAGTAAGGTGGTAATTCCAATTGCCGATAACCTGTATATAACGCTTTTTGCTTTGAGAGCTACTATAAATCCCAAAGTTGCAAACACGGCTAACATTACCAACAGCGTAACGCTGCCAACAAAGCCAAATTCTTCAGCAAATACGGCGAAAATAAAGTCACTATCTGCAATTGGTAGCCAAGAAAGCTTTTGTTGAGAAAGTCCGAATCCAGTACCCCAAGTATTACCCGAGCCTATCGCGAATAAACTTTGAATTAACTGGTAATCTGTACCTCGGGGATCATCCCAAGGGTTAATAAAAGAAGTTATCCGCAAGCGTTGGTATTTATTAATAGTAACGCTGATCAGCGCTAATACAATTCCTGCACCAGCGCTACTTCCTAAATACTTGTAAGGCAAACCACTAGCCAGAGCAATTAACCAGACAGTCATTCCGCAAAGTGCAGTGGTACTTAAGTTCGGTTGTGCGAGAATCCCCAATAGTACAAAACCAAAAACCCCCAACCAAGCAATGCGAATTCCCCAATTAAGTCTGTCCCAATTTCCAAAAACCCGCGCACTTTGCAACACTAAAAAAGGTTTGATAAATTCCGAAGGTTGAATGGGGAATCCTCCAATAGATAGCCAACGACTTGTACCGTAAACCCCCCTAGTTCCCAAACCCGGAACTAAAGTAAGAATAATCAACCCCAAAAACAGCATTAACAGCCAATGGGATACCCCAATTATTTTATTAAACGGTAAATTTACAATAATATTGAAAAGTATCAAGCCCAAGAATACAGTTATCAATTGACGTTTGAAAAGGAAAAGTCCATCACCATACTTAACGTCAGCAATTGGGTAAGAAGCCGAAAATAATACGGCTAAACCTACAAACAGCCAAATCAAGCTTAACCAGCGTAACAAGCGGGCTTCTAATGCCCAACTGGATACAGTTTCATCAAGAAATGGAATCAAACGGCTTAGTTTCAATTTCACAGCGCAGAAGGAAAGGTAATGGTTTTTGGTTTCGAGTTGTTTCGTTTATAACCCGACTTTGGTAAATTTTAATGGGCAATTAGTGTTTTCGCCTAGATGTGTCTGCTTCATTTATCTTTAAATTTTGGAATTAAGTAATAGGTAGTGGGTAGTGGGTAGTGGGTATTGGGTAGTGGGTAGTAGGTTTTTCTTCGTTCCCAGTCTCTGGCTGGGAATATATAGCTTGAGGCTCTGCCTCTTATCCAGACTGAAGGCGGAGCCTCCAATACTGTATTCCTTGCCGGAGACAAGGAACAAGTCAAATTCCTGTGATTAATAAACCATTTTCGATAAGGTTATCACCACAACTCCCAAAATCATAATTATCGAACCAGCAATTCTTTCTTTGATACCTTGCTCTTTAAAAATTAACCAACCCCATAAAACGTTAAATAAAGCGCTGGTACGTTTAACTGCAATTACACAAGATACGAGAGCAAGCTGCAATGCACTCATTTGACATAATATTGCTAAGGTATTTATAAAACCGATTAAAATTAAGTTGATGAAATTAGATTTAAGATTTTGAATATTTAGTTTTGATTTCAAAAATACTATAGGCAACATAAATACTGCGACGCTCAAATGTGCGGTAATTGTCCAGATAATTGGAGAGGAATTTTGTACGCCGATTTTGTCAACATTAGCAGTAATACTCCATACCAATACTACCCCAAACATTAATCTTGAGCCGGTTTCCTTAAATAATGATTTAAAAGGAGCTAAATATCCACTGCTCTTATCTTGAAACTTCAATACATAAGCGCCGATTACAATAATAAATATTCCTAAAATACCGATGGCGTTGGGAAATTCACCAACTAGAAACGGTGATGTAATTAAAAGCAATATCGGACTTAATGTTGTGATGGGAGCAACTATTGATAAATCTGATGCTTTAATGGCTTTAAAAAAAAGTAAAAATGAGATGGTATTGAAAAGTCCGATAGCAATTAAAGCGTACAAAAAGTGATTGCCGAAAGTCGGAATATCGTTAAAAAATAATAGCGGTGAAGCAAAGATTGCAGTTAAGAGATTGAAGGAAAAAACTAGAATATATTCGTCAATTACAGAAACCGTCTTTTTATTAAAAATATCTCTTATCGATTCTAGGAAAGCTGTGGAAATTGCGAAGAAAAACCAAGACATATCAATGAGCAGTGAGCAGTGAACAGTGAGCAGTGAACAGATGGTAGGTTGGGTTAAAGGCGCACGAATCATTTATGACGTAGTAAGTATTGCGAATGCGCCATAACCCAACATCAATATGCAAGGTTTACAAACCCTAATTGAATACTACCATCAGGCATAATCGTATCTTTGAAAATAGTATCCTCGAAAAGAACTCTTTCACAAAGAACAAGACTTTCGATATTATCAATTATGCTCATTTCAGTTCCTCTAAAGTTAACCTTAGTCAAATTCGCTTTGGAGAAATTGGTTTGATAAAATTTGGCACAAATAAAGTTAGCTTCAGTCAAATCAGCCCCACCAAAATGAGTTTGACTCAAAATAGCACCACTTAAACTATAGGAATCCGGTTTGAATACTGAAATGATTTGTTAAGAAAGGGAACAGGGAACAGGGAACAGGGAATAGAAAGTGTACTGAGACTTTTTCAAAAATCAAATAGGAATCCTATAGCTTTCCTCAAGTTAGCTTCCCAAAAAATAGCCTCATCCAAAATGGCTCCACTCAAATCTTCGATATTTAAGTTAAGGGAAAAATAATTTTTTGGAGAAAATGTAAGTAAATTCACGATTTGCGAATTCGTTTAGTCACAGTTATGGTGTAGTCAATCAAAGTATAACTGTGAATAAATTAAGTAATTATTCTCTATCGGTAATATGTATTTCCCCTA
>JBCCLY010000447.1:0-4220 GCA_039026655.1 Cyanobacteria bacterium P01_C01_bin.38
GAAAGATATTTTGATTAAGTTGATTTCAGAAACTTTGTCAGCAATTAAGGTTACGAAGAAAGAGAAGATTGTTAAAGATAAAGCATTTGTTGTTAATGCCATTCCAATTACCGCACTTGTTGCTCCTAATGTTTCCCCTGCGAAGACTGGTGTAAATGTATAGAATGCTCCAAACTCTACCATAAATAAGGTAATTACCGCAAAAAACAGTAGTAAAACATTTCTATTTTGAATACTTTTTAGTATATTTTTTACGTAGCTACTTAGTTGAAATTTTTCAGTAGGCTTTTTGATTTTGGGCAATTTAAGTTTGAAGCTTACTAGCAATGTAACCGGAATAGCTAATAATGATAGTGCGAAGGGATATCTCCAATTTAAAGAAGCTAATACTCCTCCCAAGATAGGATAAATAGTTGAACCCACACCAATTGCACCTGCATTAAAAGCCATTGCTTGAGTTAATTTTTTTCCACTATATAAGCTACCAATTATTGAAAGTACTAAAGCTTCCAGAGAAGCACCGCCAAGCCCTTGAAGAATTCTCCACTCTATTAAAGAGCGGAAATTAGGAGCAAAGGTACATAAAACACCACCCAAAGTAAATACTAGTAAAGAAGGAATCAGAATTTTCTTAAAGCCAAATCTATCTGCTAAAACTCCGAATATTGGAGTGCCGATAGCAACTGGCATCAAGAAAGCTGCCATCACTAATCCCGCTTGTTGCCCAGAAATATTTAATCCCTCCGCTATAGTTGGAAGAATCGGACTGATGCTAAATAAAGGCATAATTGCTATCATCGTTATGCTAACAGTTATTAGCAAATTTTTATCTTTAAAAATATTGTTTTTTGATTCGTTTAATCTTCCTGAATGAGAATTAATTGGTTTTAATGATGTAGTCATTTTATTGATTCCCCTAGTGTAATTTTCGTTATTAATTCATAGGGAACAAGAAAAATATTTATGCTTTCGATCTACTTTTTTTAGTAGGGAGTAGGGAGTAGGATTGCTATATAAGCCACTTAATTTATTGTCAAAAGCCTTTTTAGCAGAATATTGCGAAATGTTAAGAACTCAGATTGCAACTATTAAGTAGTTGGACAAAATTAAATTCATTCGTGAAGGTAGGGAACAGGCAACAGGGAACAGGGAACAGGAAAACAATGTGTGTAATTAATTCTGTCTGAGTACTTATGCTATTTCTCACAGCATTCAGAATATTACAGCACTTTGCAGTTAAATGAGGTACATTCTTCTACTCCCTACTCCCTACTCCCTACTCCCTCGTCATAGTTACAATTTTCAACGCCAACCTACTTAAACATTTACAGTTGATATCATCTCTAAGAAATTATGTAAAACGGCAGATGTATTGTTACTTCTCCAAGTCACATCCATTTTTACCGTCGCAGATTCTCCTTGAATCGAACGATAAACTACTCCTTTACGCTGAAGATTTTTGGCATTAGCAGGAAGTAATGCAACACCTACTTCCCCAGCTACAAGTCCCAAAATTGTCAGCATAAATGCAGCTTGTTGGGTAATTTTAGGGAAAAATCCTGCTTTTTCGCATAACGATAAAATTTGCTGGGATAATCCCGGAACCAATTGCAAGTCGGGAAGGATAAATTCTTCTTCTTTTAGTTGCTTTAAGGAAATTTGCTGTAGTTTAGCCAATCGATGTTTCTGTGGTAACACTAAAATCAAAGGCTCTTCTAAAATTGTCATTGAGTTGAGTGCTTTATTATCAATCGCTCCTATAGGTAAATGTAAAAAACCCACATCAATTTGATAATCCTCAAGTGCTTGCAGTTGATTGTGGGTTGCCATTTCTCGCCATATTAATTTTACTAAGGGAAATTTTTCACGGAATTTTCTTAATATATCTGGCAAAATGCTATTGGATACCGAACTGGTTAAACCAACGGTTAATCTTCCTGTTTCTCCTCTACTAGTTGCTCGGGCATTTTTTACAGCACGCTCTACGTCATTTAAAATTAATTGAGCATCCACAAAAAACTCTTGCCCTGCTCTCGTTAGCTGTAGCGGACGTTTTTTACGGTTAAATAGCGTTACTTTTAACTTCTTTTCCAACTCTCTTATTGAAGCACTCAAATTCGATTGAGCCATATGCAATTTTGCCGCAACTTCACTGATATTACAGGTTTCATTGCTGGCGATCGCCACGAAATAACGCAAATCCCGCAGCTCTATATTTTGCAAATTCTCAAAAACCATTTGATTTTAGATTTTAGATTTTAGATTTTAGATTTTGGATTTTATTTTAGCCGTACTTATGTGTTCTATTGATTTAGCGGCGGTTTATGTAAATAGTTAATCGATGACAATATACATAATTCTATATAGTAACATATAAAACATATGCTAGACACGATAATACAATTTTCTCTACACTAATGAGATAAAGAAATCAATTTTTATATCTAGAGACAATTTATGGCTGCATCTATGAAACTTGCTTTAGTTGGTGGAACTCATGGTGGGGAACTTACAGGAGTATTTTTAGTTAAAAAATTTCAACAGTCTCCACAATTGATTCAACGTTATGGTGTTGAAACTATTAGTTTAATTGCCAATGAGAAAGCTGTTGAAATCGGGACAAGGTATATTGATACAGATTTAAATCGAGCTTTTAACCGTAAAGATTTAGAAAATCCGCAATTAACAAATTACGAACAATCATTAGCTAAAAAAATAACCCGACAAATTCAAGAACAGAAAATTGATTTAATAATTGATTTGCACAGCACAACAGCAAATATGGGATTAACAGTGATTTTGCACAGTAATCATCCTTATTTATTGAAGTTAGCTGGTTATTTAACCCAAATTGATTCTAAAGTTAGAATATTACAGCATACTCTTAATAAAGAAACATCTTATTTGATAAATTCAGTGGAATTGGGAATTACCATCGAAGTCGGAGCAATTGCCAATGGTTTATTAAATGCAAAATTATTTCAAGAAACCGAGAATTTAGTATATGCCATTTTAGATTATCTCGAAGCCGATAACAAAGGACAACCATTATCCGTACCACCCAGTTTTACTATATATTCCGCCATCGGAACAGTTGATTATCCCAGGGATGAGCAAGGGGAAATCCGAGCTATGATTCACCCCCAATTGCAATTTCAAGATTATCAACCGTTAAATCCCGGCAATCCGATTTTTATTACCTTTGATGGAGAAGAAATTTTTTATCAAGGAGAAGAAACTGTATATCCAGTATTTATCAACGAAGCAGCTTATTATGAAAAAGGAACTGCTATGTGTTTGACGGTTAGGAGTTAGGAGTTAGGAGTTAGGAGTTGGTAGTTGGTAGTTGGTAGTTGGTAGTTGGTAGTTGGTAATGAATTAATTTCCCCTTGTCCCCATCTCCCCCTCTTCCCCCTCTTCCCCCTCTTCCCCCTCCCCACTCCTTCATCACCTAACTGTAGCCATACAGGTAATTTCCGTTCGAGCGTTGAGGGCTAAGCCGCTTGTGCCGAATGCGCTGCGAGCGGGGAAGCGGTTTTTAGGGAAGTAGGTTTTGTACACTTGATTCATTGCTCCCCATTCTTTGATATCGGCTAACATTACCGTACATTTGAAAACTTTGTCGAATGAAGAATTATTTCTTTCTAAAACTCGTTTGATATTTTCCATTGCTTGTTTGGTTTCGGCTTTGATTCCACCTTCGACTAATTGTTTTTTACCTGGAATATTGCCGATGTTTCCTGAAAGGTAAAGTGTATTTCCTACTCGTACAGCTTCTGAAAAAGGTACGTTGAGAGAAGTTGTATCGGCAGAAGTTAGAAATTCCATATCTTGAGAGGGCGATCGCTCTTGATTTTGTTGAGCTATGCCAATTGAACTTACTGCGATACTTGATACAGCTACTGCTATCAATGGATAAATAAATTTTTTCATCGGTTTTTATCGGTTATCAGTTATTAAGGTCAAAGGTTAAAGATTAAAGGTTAAAATTATCCTTGCCTCCCCCTCTCCCCCCTCTTCCCCCTCTCCCCCCTCTTCCCCCTCTTCCCCCTCTTCCCCCTCTTCCCCCTCTCCTCATCCTCCCATTTCCATAAATAAAAAACGGGTTGAAAAATCAACCCGCTAGTCCTATTTTTAATTAAATTAACCCCGAGCGCCTAATTTAGGGCCAGTTTCAGATCCAACAATTCCATCTACTGTTATACTGTTGTCCTTTTGAA
>JBCCLY010000448.1:0-4218 GCA_039026655.1 Cyanobacteria bacterium P01_C01_bin.38
ATAGGAATTCTCGGCAATTAGCCATTCTAAATAGGGATAAAGTAAGGGGTTACGTGTTTCAAATTCAACTACCTTTTCTCGCCAATCCCAAAAATCCGGCGCACGCTGACGAAACTCATCTAAAAATTTATTTTTATTTAGCCATAAAATTAATACTAAATTTCTTCCAAATAGTTCTTCCCTACCCAAATTTAATTGCTTCATTTCTTTAACTAAGCGTGGTGTAGGTAATTGATCGATTCCAAATGCCATAACCAATTTGCGCTTAGTCTCGCTATCTTCTGGCTTGTTATCGTCTAAACTATATAAAAAATTATGAAAAGAATTTTCGCTATAGAAAAAGTTGTGAATATCAAAGTTTTCTTCAGTATTTTCTAGATATTCATGGAGACTTTTTACAACTGTATGTTGCGGACTAACTTCTGGTGTTACAGCAAATAGTATTGTTGTGCCACCCGAAAGCTCTAATAAATTACATAATTTATCTAATTCGTTTTCATCAGCTTCAGTTAAAGAATAATTAGATTCCTGAGATAACATAATTTATATTGATTTGTAACTAATTTTTACTAAATACTTTTTACCTGCCAACGCTGTAAATCTTTGAGCAAGATTGGGTTAATATCAAACCAAGGTTGCTGGTTGGAGTTGTAATAACCTAAAACTAACTTATTTTGTAAAAGTTCATCACAAATTATAAATTCACCTTTATTAGGTAATTTATGAGTTTTAGTCGTTAATTTTCCAGTTTTATGTATTTCATCAAGTTCGGAATAGTGGTAATCGCTTAAATTGTATTCTCTACGTACTTCCTGTACTGCTTCAAGTGCAGTTTCTAAATCAACAAAATTCGTTTTTTTTCGTAATCCAATTTCGCAGGTAGTGCGTGCAAGTCTGACTAAATCTCGCATTACACCACCACTTTTCTCACAAATTAATTCTAAAGCATCGGGATTAAATAAACCTTTATGGCTATCACCTAAACTGAGAAGACGTTTTTCAATAATACTAATCAAAATTTCTCTACCGTGTTTATTAGCATTATTTGTAGGGCATAAACTATCATCGCATTCAAATACAGGAGGATTATTCAAATCCAAGCATTTTTGAAAACTTTCCATCGGCTGGCGAAAACTGGGAGAATATCTTAAAGATATAGGAATAGAATAGATAATATGGGAATTTAATTCGACCAATAGCGGGCTAGAAAACATTTCTAAAGCAGTTACTTGGTCATGTCTATCCAAACCATCAACAATTATTAATAACTTTTGTTTTCGCTCTTTTTCCGCAGCTTCAATAATATCGTTAACTTTAGTAATAATCTCGCTTAATAAAGGACGAACGTTAACTGTTTTAGTAACTTCTCTTGTTAAACCGCGCTTGAGAACTAACCCTAATTTTGTAATAAATTCTGGTAGCTGTACGCCATCTGCATCACTAGCTTTATCTTGGTAAACTACAGTTTTTAGACTATCTTGCAAAGCCTCTAATAATTCATCTTTATTATTAGATAACCAATTGGCTTGAATAGCTTGACGAGCAATTTCTAAACCAATAAGAACTATCACTTCTGCATAACCAATATTATATCTATCTAAAGCGGTTTGCGTATCAATCCAAACAACAGTGTAATCAGCAGCTAAATTTTGTTGTAACCGTCGCAACTCAGTAGTTTTACCCCCGCCACGGTGCCCTGCGAGTAAAAATTTCGCTGGATCATCTTCCATTGCCAGCAAACTAACTAGCTTGTCTACCGGACTATTATCTCTTTGAACATAGAAATTCGTAAGTTCTTCAGCTGTCGCAAGAGCTTCTTCTGGCTTGAATAGCTGGTAGGCAGTTTTCCAAAATTTGGTATCACTCATACTGACAATATATTGAATTACTACTTTATTTTCAGTAATAATACCAATTCACTATCAAGATGAGCTTAATATATTATAAAAATTTTTACTTAAAGCCTAAATTTAGCCCACGCAGGTGGGCTTTGTTATTGTAGCCCCACCCTTCAAGGGTGAGGGCTAGCTAAATAAAAACACAAAAAAAAGGCCGCTCAATCGGCGACGTTGGAATAAATTTAAAATTGCGAAAAATCAAACATACAGCACTTTGCAAGTAGTAATGAAACATTACATTCTTCTTGTTCCCTATTCCCTACTCCCTACTCCCTACTCCCTACTCCCTACTCCCTATAATTATACCGTTGTATTGCGAAAGACTACTTAATAAACAGCATTTCTAAATAAGTTGGTAGAGGCCACAAATTGTCTGCAACTTCGGCTTCTAGAGCATCAACGTCAGCCCGAACTTCATTCATTAAAGGACATAGAGTTGTAGCAAAATATCGCATATGTTCTTCAGTAGTACCAAAATCCGATTTAGCAATCGCCGATTGCAGTTTGTCTATCTTGTCGGTTAGAGAGTTAGTCAAATAGGCAACGCCGTTAATATTGTCTCGATTGAGATTGACACCAATTTGTTCTAAACCTGTGACGGTAGCAGCAATATTATCTAAGTGGCGCATTGTCGCAGGATACACTATTGTCTTAGCGATATCGATGACTAATTTAACTTCCATTTCAATCGAGAGAATATACTGCTCGGCATAAACTTCAAAGCGGCTTTCTAGCTCGGCGCGTGAAAGAACTCCAGTTCTGTCAAACAGTTCTTTGATATATTCTTCTTTTAGTACGGGTAAAGCATCAGCAGCGGTGGGTAAATTAGCTAAACCTCTTTCTTTAGCCTTATTGCGCCATTCTTCTGAGTAGCCATTGCCACCAAATATAACCGCACTGTGTTGACGCATTATTTCTTGAATAACGGCAACTACTGCATCTTTAATTTCTATTCCTTTGCCTAATTCTGCTTCTAACAAATCGCCAATTACTCTTAAAGAATCAGCTAACATCGTGTTGAGCGCAATCAAAGGACCACTAACCGACTGACTCGAACCGACTGCCCGAAACTCGAAACGGTTGCCAGTAAAGGCAAAGGGAGATGTACGGTTACGGTCGCCCGCATCTTTTGCCAACGGTGGCAGAGTATTTACCCCAAGGTTCATTTCGCTGCTGCGAGGATACTCGGCGTTCTGTTCTCCGCGAGCAATATTGTTAAATAGTTGCTCTACCTGAGAACCCAAATAAACAGACATAATCGCGGGGGGCGCTTCGTTAGCACCCAAACGATGGTCGTTACCAGCATTGGCAATTACTGCTCGCATCAAAGGCCCATATTTATGTACGCCGCGAATTACCGCCGCACAGAAAATCAAAAAGTTATAGTTTTCGTGGGGAGAGTCACCAGGATCGAGTAAATTCCCCTGAGTTGAGTTAGCGACAGACCAGTTAACGTGCTTACCCGAACCGTTTATACCAGCAAAGGGTTTTTCGTGCAGCAAACAGACAAAGCCGTGCTTTTTAGCAATTTGACGTAGCAAAGTCATAGTTAACTGCTGGTGATCGGAAGCTACGTTTGCTGCTTCAAAAATAGGTGCTATTTCAAACTGACCGGGAGCTACTTCGTTATGTCTGGTTTTAGCAGGAATGCCCAGACGGTACAATTTCTCTTCCACTTCCTGCATAAACACCTGAACTCGTTCGGGAATTGGCCCAAAGTAGTGGTCGTCAAATTGCTGACCTTTGGCAGGAGGTTTGCCAAACAAAGTTCTGCCCGCTAATAATAAATCGGGACGACTATTCGCAAAATGTGCGTCAACTAAAAAGTATTCTTGCTCGGCACCACAGCTAGAGTTAACGGGAGCAATATTACTGTTACCCAACAGCTTTAATACCCGATTAGCACAATTATTCATTGCCGCAACCGAGCGTAACAGAGGAGTCTTTTTATCTAAAGCTTCACCCGTCCAAGAAACAAAAACGGTAGGAATGCAAAGAGTTACTCCGTTGTCGGTTTCCATTAGATAGGCTGGACTGGTTACATCCCAAACCGTATAGCCTCTAGCTTGAAAAGTAGAGCGAATGCCGCCATTAGGAAAAGATGAACCGTCGGGTTCGCCCTGAACTAAAAGCTTGCCAGAAAATTCGGCGATCGCCGTACCATCACTTTGAGTAGAAACAAACCCATCGTGTTTTTCTGCGGTGGCGTTAGTCATAGGATAAAAAACGTGGGCATAGTAAGACGCACCTTTAGAAATAGCCCATTCCTTCATTGCCGATGCCACCGTATCGGCAATAGAAACATCAAGCTTTTCGCCTG
>JBCCLY010000449.1:0-4216 GCA_039026655.1 Cyanobacteria bacterium P01_C01_bin.38
ACTAAATGCTTACAAGAAAATCGAATTAGGCAAAAACAAAAGTTTACAATCTGCAATTATCCTTTCGGATTTTGCTCCGTTAGGTATTATAAGATGGAAAAATTATTATAAGGCGTGGGGCTACTATGGCTCGCTATACCTGTTCATATATTGTTTCACTTCCCATACATCATTTGCAACCGCTGCTTATAGAGCTTTTACAAGAATGTAATTTAGATGTGCAATATTATACATCCGATTATATTCTGGCACGAGAGATTCCTGGTAGCGTTCCTTTCTCAAAATTTGTCACCATAGAGGTACTAATTGATAAAAGCACGGCGACTGAAACGGAAACCAAAATGAATTTAGTGTTTAAAAATGAGGAATTACCACTTCAAATTGATAATCACTGCCGACAAGTTTTTGAAATTATTAAGCAAGTAATTGAAGATTGCCGTCACTGGCATTTAACAGAGACTCTTGCGGGATAGGAACCTTTTTTAGTGTTAGACATTGGTTGCGGCTGGATACAATTGTTAATTCGCCGCAACAAATGGTCTTTTTTATTCTCGCCTTGAAACTAGTTTCAAAGCTGCTTCTACTAAAAACCAATTTTTGTCATTTAAAGTAGCGCTTATTTCTTTAGGAGGAGAATATGGCAGCAGTGCCTATAAAATTCTCCTCCAAGAAGTTAGTCGCAACTTTCTAATCCTCAGTATCTTCAGTCATACTAGGATTAATTAAAGTAATGTCATATTCGCTAGCATCTGTTTGCCCTGTTTGAGTTACATCCCTCTGAAGCAGGTAGTAAATAGCGCGTACTTGTGGCCCAAATACAACCTCATCTTCATTTTTTAAATCGTGGGCTGGTATTTTGCTACGTCCGTTAATCATCAAACCATTAGAACTAGCTTTACCTTTACCATTACCGTCTACAATACGATAATAAAATCGCTTGTCATTGTCACTATCTTTTGGTAGTTTTACCAACGTTGCATGACGACGCGAGACAAATTGCGATACTAAATGAATATCGCAATCACGATCTCTTCCAATAGAATAAAGGGATTTATCTAAAGTAAATTCTTTACGTCCCTGGTCGTCTTCTATAATCAAGATATGAGTTTCACTCGATTGTACTGCCATAGACTTATCGTTGCTACAATCGGTTGAACTGTCAGCAATTAGGATTCGCTTTTTGGTATAGTTTTTTGCCATTATCGAATCAATCCTCAGTGGTCAGAAACTGCTATCTATAAAATCGGAATGTTTTACTCTGAAATATTTAAGCAGTTAAGCAGCTTGAGAGAGCGTTTCTACAATAATGTGAAAAACGTAACACAATACTACTGACTTAGTTTAACCTGAGATGAGCTAAACGAATATTTTTGCTCGTAAATAATACCTCCAAAGGAGGATTTTAGGAAATAAAGTCAAATCTTCTTAACAGAAGAGAGTTAGTAACTACGCTAACGGAACTAAAGGCCATTAAAGCAGCAGCGCCTCCGGGATTAAGAATAAAACCGAGGCTCGGTAATAATACACCAGCAGCTAAAGGAATTCCGAATATATTGTACGCGAATGCCCAAAATAAATTTTGACGAATTTTATTGAAGGTAGCTCGGCTCAGAGCAATGGCTTCTACAACGTCTTTTAATCGATCTCGCATTAGCACAATTTCCGCAGCTTCCATCGCTACATCTGTACCTGAATGCAGGGAAATACCCACATCTGCTTGAGATAAAGCTGGTGCATCGTTGATCCCATCTCCTACCATTGCTACTAAAGATTTGGGATGAGTATTTTGCAATGATTCGATAACTGCGGCTTTTTTCGCTGGAGGAATACCTGCTATAGTATCTGAGGCATTTAATCCTAATTGTTCTGCTGTAGCTAAAGCGGCTTCTTGGGTATCGCCACTAAGTAAAATTATTCGTAAACCTAAAGAACGAAGTTTTTCTACTGTTGAACGGGCATCTTCTCGTATAGTATCTTGAACGGCAATTAATCCCACTAAAGTTCCGTTGGTTGCAACACCAACTATTGTTTTACCAGCTTTGGCTAAAGTTTGAATTTGTTTTTGAATAGTTTCATTTATATCAACACCATTCAAATTAAGCCATTCCCAACTGCCCAAAAGTACTGTAGTTTCTTTTACTACAGCAGAAACGCCAAATCCTGGTTCTGTATGAAAATCGGTAGCTGCTGGTATAGATATTTTTTGTTCTGTTGCTGAGGCTAGAATTGCTTTTGCTAAAGGATGTTGACTGCCGCTTTCTACTGCTGCTGCTAGCTGAATTAAGGTAGCGGTATTTTCTTCAGATATGGGTATGCAGTCAGTTACAGTAGGATTACCAGTAGTTAAGGTACCAGTTTTATCAAAGACTATTGTTTTTAATTGATGTACCTTTTCTAAAACATCGCCACCTTTAATTAATAAACCCCGTTCCGCACCAATCGCAGTTCCCACTAAAATTGCTGTAGGAGTCGCAAGCCCCAAAGCACAAGGGCAAGCAACCACCATTACGGCGATCGCCAACTTTATACTAATTAAAATTGGGGAGTAATGAGTTGGAGTTTGTAAATGTTGATAGCCGGTTAAGTGCTGTGAATGTGGTGACGAGTTGAGTACTGTTGATGCAGCGATATCGTGCCAGATGTGAGCGCCGATAAAATACCAAAATACAAATGTGAGTAAAGCGGTAGTTAATACGCCGTAGGTAAAGTAACCGGCTACAGTATCGGCTAATCTTTGAACTGGTGCTTTACGAATTTGCGCTGATTCTACTAAACCGACTATTTTTGCTACTGTTGTATCGCTTCCTGTACGGGTTGCTTGGATGACAATGGCTCCGGATTGATTGATGGTTCCCGCACTTACGGTATCTCCTACTTGTTTAAAAACTGGTGCTGATTCTCCAGTAAGCATGGACTCATCGGCGGTTGTTTTACCTTCAACAAGTTCACCATCTACAGGAACTTTGTCTCCGGGAAGCACCTGCAACCATTCGCCAATATGAACTTGCTCGGCGGGTATTTCAACAATTTCTGCTGCTTGAGTATTGTTATTACCGTCGGGCTTGGCTATTAACCGAGCAATAGATGGCCTCAAAGATAATAATTCTTGAAATGAAGCAGAAGCACGATTTCTAGCTCGTTTCTCTAAAGTACGCCCCAATAGAATAAACCCTAATATCATCACGGGTTCATCAAAGAAACATTCCCAACCCAATTGAGGAAAAAATAAGGCAACTACGCTAGCAACATATGCGCTAACTGTTCCTAAAGCAACTAAAGTGTTCATATTGGGGGCATTTCGACGCAAGCCCAACCAACCATCCTTGAGAATTGGACGACCTGGTATTAATATTGCTATTGTTGCTAATCCAAAATGAAACCAAATATTTTGCAAAAGCGGTAGCCTTAAGCCGCTAATATGACCTAAATGTCCGATCCCCGAAAAAATTAACAGCAATACAGCAATTATTAACTGTCTTTGGGCAGATTGCATTTCTTGAAGCTTTTTTTGCTCAGCTTGCTTTAAAGCTTCTGCGCTATGTGATTCTCCAGCCTTGCGAGGTTTGCTGGGAAATCCCGCTGTAGTCAATTCCTCGACTAAGGCATCAACATCTATAGCAAATTCCTCCGAGTCTAGCACTGCTACCCCAGTCGCTAGGTTCACACAGGCATTATCAACTCCTGGGAATTGGGTTAATTGTTTTTCTACCGCTCTTACGCAGCCAGCACATTTCATTCCCTCAACATCAAGGGTAATTTTGTTTTTGATTGCTGCTGAATCGGTTTTGTTTTTGTTCGGTACCTGTTGCATGAAAAATGTTTAGATTCGCTATAAAAACAAAAATGCCATTCACGGGACATAAAATTATTTTCGTCCCTACTTCGAGGGTACGCGAAATCTTGACTTATGACCGAATATCTCAGGTATGAACTTTTTTTTTAACTAGATACTAGATATAGGAATCCTCCGCAGATTTGTGTTAGCGTAGCGTGCCCGGAGGGCATAAAAGTCTCAGTACATTTTCTATTCCCTGTTCCCTCTCTTGAAAAGTTGCTCTTGGGGGAGACCCCCAAGACCGCACTTTCCGCTATTCCCTGTTCCCTAACTTCACGAGTAATTTCACGAATCAAACCGGATTCCTATAGATATTTAACTAAACTCTTTGTGTCGATTCCAACGCAGATAAGTAAAATAAATAACTAAACTTATCTGTAC
>JBCCLY010000450.1:0-4215 GCA_039026655.1 Cyanobacteria bacterium P01_C01_bin.38
ATTCGCACCCAAGGCAGTAATCCCACCGTCAGCAAACAGCACTGCCTGAATAATTAATACAACTGCACTACATATGGCACCTGCCCAAGGACTACCTAATACTACTGCCGCTAAAACTCCACCCAGCAAGTGACCGCTGGTGCCACCCGCTACAGGAAAATTAATCATTTGAGCGGCAAAAATAAAAGCGGTAGTTAAACCTAAAACCGGAGCGCGACGAACACCAAAAGCATCTTTTGAACGAACTGAAGCTACAGCAAGCCCAGCCACACTCGCTAAAGTAGTAGCCGTAGCTACAGGTACGGAAACAAATCCATCAGGAATATGCATAGTGAAGAGAAGTTTAATTTGTAACTAAAAAATACGCAGAACAAAATACACAGATTTTTAATATCAAACAGAATTTTTACTAAGAATACAATCCCCTATGGGGGCATTTTAAGTAACAATTAAGTATATATTTAATCTTAATTTAATATCTTAAAATATACTTATTTTTGCAAATTATAAATTTATCTAATTTCGCCAAATAAATGTGATAAATTACTATATTTTTTCATCCGAAAAATGTATTCTCTAGTCAATTACAAAAAACAAATTTTCTGATATCATATAGACTATTTTTGTAATACGTGAAAACACATACTGTTTAACTACAGGTAATTTATGATTAATTATTAGATTTATGATTTTTATTTAGATAATCATAAAACTAATGTTTGATTAATCTATTCATATTTTGACCTTTTATTTACTAAAAATATAAGAATTGTGAATTATAAATGGGAGCGCTCCCTTATAAATTAGAACTTATGTAACGTCGCATATTTATTTTTTTTAGAGAAAAAGTAGTGGTTCACCAAACGAGACTCGCTACCTTGGTTTTTCTAATTGCTATTTTCAGCTAATTGACAATAATTTTTAATTAACCTATACTAACTTTCTGATAATAGTTGAAAATTTTCTCAACTAGCGGAGCTTTAGTAATAGCAATACCATGTGCAATAGCTTCGTGCCCAACAAAGATAAACTTAGAATCGCGATCGATTCAAGAAATGTAAGAAGGTAATTGCGCTCAAATGCACACAGCGAATCCAGAAGAAAACAAAACCATTACAAGCAGCATGAGCGAAATAGCTCACATCTTGGTGTACAGGCGTAATTCCTCCTTGGGCACCTGCGAAAGCGCCTCTGTAAAGTAGCTAAATTGGTAGATACCATCGGGAAAAATGCTCAAGCAGCCATAAAAAGTTAAAGCGCGATCTTACAAAGAGCTTATTGAGCCACTCTCAGGGCTAAAGCCACTGAGATTCAGGCATTGCCTTCTAACTTTTCGCCCTTCTTGGCTATCTGGTTAGAGGTTAGCACTTCAACGGATAACTGCTCGGAAGAACTATAACCGTTCTTTCTTTCGCACGCGGTTACTCGATTTGCAGTTTGTTGATATTGCTTCCATGCATCCGTTAGGAACGGCTCCATCCCTGGATACTCACATTGAGCATCCCACAATGAAAGCGAATCGTTATAAACGCATCTACTCAAAAATGCGGAGAACAAGTCACGGTGCATCACAAACCCGGTTACATCTTTATGTACCCGTTGAGATAGGCTTTTCTTGATGCGAGTCCCATCTAAATGTGTTTGTGACAACGCTGTAGTTTGAGTAGAAAATGTTAGAAAATAACCGTTAGCATTTTCAGCTTTACGTTTAAGTTCGGATTGGAAATATCCTGGTGACTTAGCACAAATAGCTTTACCGTAACGTTTCTGCCATCCTTTGATACTTACTCTCTCAGTTTTAATCTGATTGCCGTGACGCAAAATCTCATTAACTAATCTGCGATTCTGAGACTTTGCATAAGCAGCTTTACGACGCTCTAACTCAGCTTTTTTAGCTTGTATCCGACGATAGTTTCTGGTTTTTATCCATTTCTTTTTACCTTTTTTAACTTTACCTTTTTTAACTTTACCTTTTTTGCGAACAATCTTGTTGCCAACTTTCTTATCAAAGTCAGCTTCAAAATTATCTGGATTATGCATTCTTTGAGAACGCTGCATCTTTCTTTGAAGCGTTTTAATCTCGCGCTCAAAGGTAGGTACCTTATCCGCAAATGGCAACAGTCCAGCTTTGTAATTAGCAACAAACGCAACCGCCGTGATGTTAACATCAAGTCCAACAATCCCTTGTACTACGTAGTTTTGAGGTTTTTGATACGGTAAACCTTCATTTATGAGTTGAATAAACCAGCGCTTTTTGCCATTTAAATTACGCCATAAAATACGGCAATATTTAACAGGTGAATTTAACCCATGAACTATTACTGAATTATTCAAGTCGAAAATTGGTTTTAATACTAACTTCTTCCATAAAACCTGATTATTAATAAACCTTATACCAGTAGCGTTTGACTGTCCTTCTACTGATTTAAAGCGGTTTGTTACCTTAAATCTAACTTTCTTAGCTTGACCAAACAAGATTTTATCTACAGCCTTAAAAGCCCTTGTACCTATTGTTTGCTTTTCGTGAGCGCCCAACTTAGTGGTTATCCACTTGCTACGGTTAGCGGTTTGAGTTGCAAAAGTTTTTAACGCATAATCGCTAAACCTATGCTGTTCTCTAGCTTGGTTAAATAAATCTTGCCTTTCTTTTTTGCTGCTTCCTTTTAATTTCTTTGCCTGTCTGTATAGCTCAGAGTTTCTAACCAAATTCATTCGCACTCCTGCTTCCTTCAAGCAAGCATTGTATAGCTGCCGCGCAGCCTGGAAACGGGCTAATAGTTCTCCCTCTTGTTTGCTGTCTACTGTTAACGGAAGCTCTGTTACAAATGATGGTGTTTTACTCCGAGCCATTGACCGACCTCTTTAATAGCTGTTATAAATAGTGTAGCCATGTGTTACCATATAGTCAACTATTTATGAGAAATTCTAAAGGACATTTTGTCAAAGGACACAAAGAAGGTTTTACGACTAATAGGAAACAATCTTTAACCTCTCAAGTTGCTATTCGGTTAACTCCAGAAGTTAAACAAAAACTAAAAAATATCCCTGATTGGCAGAACCAAATCAGAGATTTCATCGAAGATATGATAAAAGATGACGGGCACTAGGTGCTTTACATCGAACTAACCCAGGTTTGAAAACTCTGGGTTTGCGTTCTCTTGGAGATTCTTATCAAAACTGATTACTTTGAGCAAGAGATGGCTTAAGAAGAGTTTAAAATTAGTTAAAAGTAAGCAAGAAGTTGGGAAGGAATAGAAAATTTACACTTTTGTACTTTTAACTCGTAAATTATCATTAGCCTTTTCCTAACTTTGACATCAATAAATTGCTACTTATCAACCTCTTCGTCAAATCTCCAAATCCATGCAAGAACTCAACAGCAAAAAAACAATCGATCTGTTAAATGCCATCATGGAATTTGAACTAGCAGGAGTAGTGCGCTACACGCATTATTCCCTGATGGTGACAGGTCCCTATCGCATTCCTATTGTGGATTTTTTCAAAGCGCAAGCCAGCGAATCATTACTTCATGCCCAACAAGTAGGAGAAATTCTTACAGGAATTGACGGCGGGCATCCCAGCCTCAAAATTGCCCCAATGGAAGAAACCTACAAGCACAAAGTCAAAGATATTTTAGAAGAAAGCTTGTCACACGAACAAAAGGCATTGGATCTGTATAAAAAGTTTTTACATACAGTTGAAAATGCCAGTATTTATTTAGAAGAATTCGCTCGTGGCATGATTGGACAAGAAGAGATGCACAATCTTGAATTGAAAAAAATGTTACGCGATTTTAGTTAATTAAAAAAAGTGGGCAATAATGTATTTACTTATTGTCCACTTTTTTAAATGGGAATTGGGCATTGGGCATTGGGCATTGGGAATTGGGGATTGGGGATTGGGCATTGGGCATTGGGCATTGGGAGATGGGAAGACAAGGAGAAGAATTATTAACTTACGACTCACTACAGTTATTAAAATTTTGCTTTCTACAGCGAGGGAAAAAGATGCTTCCACTACAGGAATTAATTAGAATTACTATATTAACTCCTAACTCCTAACTCCTAACTCCTAACTCCTAACTCCTAACCACTAACCACTAACCACTAACCACTAACAACTAACCATAAATGAACTTTAGTGCAGCACTACCAACCTTTTTAGTAACTCTCCGAGAGGGAGTTGAAGCGGCTCTTGTCGTTGGAATAGTATTAG
>JBCCLY010000451.1:0-4202 GCA_039026655.1 Cyanobacteria bacterium P01_C01_bin.38
AGGTTGATAATTATACCAAGTTATTGAGGGCCATAGATGATGAATTAAATGATAATTTTGACCCAAAATCAAGACATTAAGAATTGGACTTGCGTAAACCCGAGCATTTTTCCAGCGATTTCGTTCCACGAAGGGACGATGAGGCAAATAGTCGAAAAACAGACCTAGTGCTAAACCTACAATACCTGACGGTACAAACCAAAAATTGAGAATGTACCCCAGAAAGTTAAATTGCACTGAAACAATAACAATAGCTATGACTATAAGGCGACTTATAAACCATTCGAGAAGTTCGTTTTTGCGCCATAAACGGCGTTTAAAGAAAAATATCTCGTGATAGAAAAAGCGAACCGCAATCAACCATAGCGGACCACCTGTGGAAACATAATGATCTGGGTCATTTTCTGGATCGTTGACATTGGCATGATGCTGTAAATGCACTCGCGTAAATACTGGAAATGCGAAAACAAGCATCAAGGCACTACCATGTCCCATCAGAGCATTAATTGTCCGATTGCGATGAGCAGACTGGTGGCAAGCATCGTGAATTACCGTACCTGACATATGCAAGGCAATAACGTTCATGCTAAAGCATATCCATTGCGGCCATTGCCAAACCCAATAACCTAGTACAGATAGAATTACAATCCCAATAGCAGCTAAAAACAGTTGCACAGTAGGATTGAAACCACCGGGTGGGGACAAAAGTTCCTTGGGGGGGAGTGTCAGTGGCGATTTTGCCTCCGACATCAGCATTGTTAACTCCTTATTTACCAAATATTTGCGAGTATACGACACAGACTGACGAATAATAAAGTTTTGTGAATCAACATTTATCTATATTTTTGCATTTATCGCGCCTCAGTCAACAGTTAACAGTTACC
Organism: Cyanobacteria bacterium P01_C01_bin.38; assembly: GCA_039026655.1. Lineage (GTDB taxonomy): Bacteria > Cyanobacteriota > Cyanobacteriia > Cyanobacteriales > Nostocaceae > Rivularia. The sequence goes on from JBCCLY010000451.1 coordinate 885, forward strand.
AGTAAGCAGTTAACTGTTGCCAATTATCAATTACCAATTACCAATTACCAATTACCAATTACCAATTATCAATTACCAATTACCAGTTCGGCGCAAATTAATTCAACAGCCTTAATAACTGGAGTTACGAGTATATAAGCCTTACCTCTACTGCCACGGTTTCCCTTAAACAAACGTTATAAGAGCAAAAAAACTTTTAAGGGAACCCTGCCCATTCCCTACTCCCCATTCCCTACTCCCTACTCCCTACTCCCTATTCCCTCGCAATGCCAACCTACTTAGTAAAGAATTATCAATAATAAAGCAGAAACAGTGTAGATATTATGAGAAAATTTTATAGCTTAGGAATTAAATTTCTGTAGAATGCGTTTCTAGCCACAGACAAAAGTTCCAGTTTCATCTACGATTATTCCCTAGCTAGAAGCGCTATACAGCAGCCCCCTATGGAATTAAGAGATTCAGTACGCCGGACAAAGATTGTCGCCACCATTGGACCCGCTACCAGTAGCCCTGAAGTCCTAAAGGCTCTCATTGAAGCAGGTGCAACGACGCTGCGGCTCAATTTTTCACATGGAAGTCATGCCGATCATCAACGTAATATTCGGTTGATTCGGCAAACAGCATTTGAATTAAATAAACCAGTGGCGATTTTGCAAGATTTGCAAGGTCCCAAAATTCGTTTGGGTAAATTTGAAAATGGATCGATAGTGGTAGCCAAGGGCGATCGCTTCACTTTGACAAATCGTCCAGTTGTTGGTACTCAAGAAATTAGCTGCATTACCTACGAGCATTTGGCAGAAGAAGTTCCTGTTGGCGCGAATATTCTTCTTGATGATGGAAAAGTGGAAATGCAGGTTATGGAGGTAGACAAAGAAAAAGGCGATTTGCACTGTCAAGTTACGGTCGAAGGTAAGCTTTCTAACAACAAGGGTGTTAATTTCCCTGGGGTTTATTTGTCAATCAAGGCATTAACCGATAAAGACCGCGAGGATTTAGTATTCGGTTTAGACCAAGGTGTTGATTGGGTAGCACTTTCTTTCGTCCGCAATCCACAAGATGTAATGGAAATTAAGGAATTAATTTCTAGTGCCGGAAAGCAGGTACCAGTAGTAGCCAAAATTGAAAAACATGAAGCTATTGAACAAATGGAAGCTGTTCTGGCTTTGTGTGATGGTGTAATGGTGGCAAGAGGGGATTTAGGAGTAGAACTTCCAGCAGAAGATGTCCCCGTGCTGCAAAAGCGTTTAATCGCTACTGCAAACCGTTTGGGTATTCCTATTATTACCGCTACCCAAATGTTAGACAGCATGGTGAGCAATCCTCGTCCAACTCGGGCTGAAGTATCGGATGTAGCCAACGCAATATTAGACGGTACGGATGCTGTAATGCTTTCTAACGAAACTGCCGTAGGTAAATACCCGGTAGAAGCAGTAGCTACAATGGCCCGCATTGCCGAGCGCATTGAAAAAGAAGATGTGCCAAGCAAAAATACCAATCAATTACCAGACCCCAGACGTTCGATTCCTAATGCTATTTCTCAAGCAGTAGGTCAAATTTCCCAGCAGCTTGAGGCCGCTGCAATTATGACACTTACGCAAAGTGGTGCTACTGCCCGTAACGTATCTAAATTCCGTCCTCGTACTCCAATTTTAGCGATAACACCTCATGTAAATGTCGCCAGACAACTGCAATTAGTATGGGGAGTCAAACCATTATTAGTTTTAGAGCTACCTTCAACAGGTCAAACTTTTCAAGCAGCGATCAACGTTGCTCAAGAGAAAAACTTATTAAGCGAAGGCGATTTAGTCGTCATGAGTGCGGGTACTCTTCAAGGAATTTCCGGTTCTACCGATTTAATTAAAGTTGAAGTTGTAACTGCCGTACTTGGGCAAGGAATAGGATTAGGACAAGGTTCTGTCAGCGGTCGCGCACGGGTAGCGAATAGCGGTTTAGACCTAAATAATTTTAATCCAGGAGAGATTTTAGTAGCCCCAAGCACAAGTGCGGATTTTGTCGAAGCAATTCGCAAATCTAGCGGTATTATCACTGAGGAAGAAAGTCTTACTTCTCACGCTGCCGTAATCGGATTGCGTCTTGGAGTACCCGTAATAGTTGGTGTGAAAAATGCAACTCAAATGATTCGAGATGGAGCTATTTTGACTATGGATATACAGCGGGGTACAGTTTACTCCGGTGCCGTAGGAACGGCGTAAAACAAGTTAGGAGTTAGGAGTTAGGAGTTAGGAGTTAGGAGTTGAGAGTTAGGAGTTAGGAGTTAGGAGTTAGGAGTTAGGAGTTAGGAGTTGAGAATTTTACAACTAACAACTAACAACTAACAACTAACAACTAACAAATAACAACTAACAAATAACAACTAACAACTAACAATTTTAATCTAATAAATTAATTTGATTTCTTTTAATAACTTGCCGACTATACATTAATAGCCCAACAAATTTCCCAAATGCGACTTTGGGTTTAATAAAAATTAAAAGTAGAGCATTGAGAGAAAGTCTGACTAATCTAATCATGAAAATTAAATCATTAGTATATCTTTTTATAGTTAGTAAATAACTATAGGTACTATGTTTAATTTTTTGAAAAATATATCTGTTTGCGATCGATGAAGGCTGATGTAGTAAACCAAAATCTTTAGTTATAGCAATTAAATATCCTTGGTTGGCGTAGCGTCTACAAAAATCAAAATCTTCGTAATAAAGAAAATAAGCATCATCAAATTGCGGACATACAGAAAAATTACGTAAATTGACTATTAAGCTACATCCTGAAACCCAATCGCAAATAACATAATCTAGATTTGTATCTGTTAATAAATCTGGTGTTGATATTGAACCATTTTTGGATAAAAAGCTACCACCTGCAAACCAAATTTTTTCTGTAGGTGTATGAATAATAGTACCAAGAATAGAAACTTCAGGATGTAGGCAAAAAAATTGTTTGACTTTTTCTAAAGATATTTCTTCAAAATAAGTATCTGGATTTATTATCCAAACAGTAGCTCGGCTATCTCTTTGATAAATCCATTGAAGTCCTCGATTACAACCACGCCCAAAACCCAAATTATTTTGATTATTTAAAATAAACACTGATTGACTGCTGAGTTTTTCAATAGAACAGTCTTCTAGGGAATTGTTGACTATAACTATTTTGTATTCAACACTTAAATCTGTTGGAATAGAATTAATCAGTTTACGGACTAGATTTGTAGAATAATAGTTAACTATTAAAAAATAAATCATTGAAGTTAAGACAAACCTATCTAAATTTGATAGGAAACTCCGAGCATCTAAAAAATAG
>JBCCLY010000452.1:0-4182 GCA_039026655.1 Cyanobacteria bacterium P01_C01_bin.38
AAATAAATTAAAAAAAACGATAGTCTGGGGTGCTGATTGGGAAAACTAATAGTCAGTTGCTCGGCAGTTTCGTTCAATCTGTGGATTTTATTGTCATGGGGAGATAGTTTTTTTATCTTCAGTTCACTATAAATCTAGATGTCGAAATCCGAGCAAATTAACGGCTACGGGTAAAAATATATGGTGCAGGGGTGTCTACACCCTCTCGAAACCGCATGGAATTAAAAGCTGCCTATAAAAACATTTTAATAGGAGTACTTAAATGGGTAAATCTTCGACCGGAAGAAGCTCCTCGAACATTGCTGATGTTTGCTTTTTATGCGACAACTTCAGTTGGATTGAGATGGGTAGAAGATAGCAGCATCGCTTTATTTTTAGATAAATACGGAGCCTCGTCTTTACCGTTGATTTATATTGCTAGCGCAATGGTTGGAATTGCGTTGGTTTTCCTTTACTCTTGGCTGCAAAAGATTTTTCCTATGCGGTGGGTAATTATAGCTGCGGTACCCTGCATGGTAATACCTTTAATTTTACTGCCCGCAGGTTTGCAAATTACTTCATCTACCAATTTACAAGCTTCGCAATTAGCTTTATTTAGCGTATTTTTATTAAGGCTTTGGGTTGATGCCCTTTACGTGATTAATCAACTTAATACTTCTATTGCAGCAAATCAGCTATTCAATATCCAGGAAATTAAACGTACTTATCCTTTGGTAAGCAGTGGAGTTTTAGTCGCTGATGTAATTGGGGGGTTTAGCTTACCAACTTTAGTCAAATTTCTTAAGTTGGATAAAGTGATTTTAATTGGGGCTTTAGTCATAGTTTTAGGTACTTCGATTCTTTCGCATTTAAGCAAAAAATATCCTCAAGCTTTTTCGGATGTTCAGCGACAAATCAATAAATCGCAAGTTTCCCGCGCTCGTCGTCTTTCTAGCCCTTTAAGACGTTATGCATTGCGATTATTTATATTTGGGCTTTTGATACAGGCAATAGGTTTGTTAGTAGATTTTCAGTATTTATCTCAATTAGAATCAACTTTTCAAGGCAAAGAAATTACTAGCTTTTTAGGCATTTTTGGCGGAACTTTGGGACTATTTGAACTTGCAACGCAGTTATTCGTCTCTAGCCGTGCCATCGAACGTTTAGGAGTATTTTTTACTACTGCAATTTTACCTGTTGGCGTAGGTGCTTTATTAACAGTGCTGGCTGTATTGTCTTCCTTGTCAATGACTTCAGCCTTTTTCGGTATGAAAATACCTATATCGCTGCTATGGGGTTTAACACTTATTAAGTTTCTAGACGAACTTGTGCGTTATACCTTTGTCGCAAATACTGGCACTCTGCTGTTTCAACCGATACCGGAGAAAATTAGAAGCCGCGTACAAACATTATCGGGAGGCTTTGCAGAAGCTGCTGCTGCTGGTTTTGCAGGTTTTATTGTTTTAATTACTCAATGGATTGCAAATCAATTTATACCAGTTAATTGGCACGATTTAATAGATTTAATTCTAATTATAGAAACAGCGATAGTTGCCATTATATGTGTAGGAGTAATTTGGGTATTGCGATCGCAGTACGTAGATTTGTTAGTTTTGAGCGCGGAAAGCGGACAGTTAAGCGTTACAAATGTCGATTTACCTTTCTTTAAGCGGGCTGTAATCAAGGCTTTACAGGAAAAAGGAAACGAAGATGATAAACATTCTTGCATAGAACTTTTATCGCAAATCGATCCTCAAGGGGCAGGAGAAGTATTAGCGCCACAGTTACCAATGCTTACTCCTGCTTTGCAGTACAAAAGTTTGCAAGTGATGCTTGAATATGATGTAAATCCAGATTATTTACCTCAGATACGTAATTTATTAGAAAATCCTCTTTCCAAAACTAATCCAAATATATTTGCTTTAGCACTACGTTATGTCTTCCTTGCAGAAGTTGATCCAAATTTAAATCAATTAGAAGAATACTTAAATCCCGAACAAAATTCTGCCATTAGAGGTACGGCTGCGGCATTATTATTAACTCAAGGTACAACAAAGCAAAAAGTTGCAGCAACTAAAACTCTAAAATGGATGCTGACTAACCCCGAAGAAGAAATACGAGTTTCGGGAGTTAAGTCTTTAGCAGAAGCATCTTATTTACAATCTTTACGAATTTATATTCCTTCATTATTAGAAGATGAATCTTTAAGAGTACGCAGTGCAGTTTTAGAAATGATTGCTGCAAACCATTTAGAAGAGCATTATTGGGCATTAATAAAAGGGCTTCACTATAAACCCACCCGACTAATAGTAATGAAAAGCTTAGTAAAATTAGGGAATGAAATTTTACCAATGCTCTCAAATTTAATACATAACTTTTATGAACCAGAAATAGCACGGGTATATGCTTTGCGAACAATGAGTCAAATTGAGACTTTAGAAGCAAGCGATAACTTATGGCATCATTTAGAAACATCTAGAGGTAAAATCAAATCTCATGTACTTCGTGTTTTACTCAAAAGACATCAGCAACAAGGAATATCAGCTTTGGTAGATAGGGCTTATCAAACCAGAGTACAAACATTAATAGAAGCAGAATTGATATTATTAGGTCAAATATATGCTGCCTCCGTAGACTTTAAATTTCAAGGTGAAGTATACGCAGCTTATATAGAATTTAAAACAGGGGAAACCCTACAAAACTTTCATTCTCACAAAAAGGTTGTAGCTTTATGTCGGCTAGTTCAGAAAGCTTTATCAGAGTTAGAAATTGATATTAAAGAACGATTATTTTTGCTTTTAAAACTACTTTATCCCTTAGAAAAAATCAACGCTGCGGCATTTAACCTCAAATCCGAATCGCGAGTCACTGTAGCAAGAGGCTTAGAGATTTTAGAGCATACTATTAACTTACCTTCCAAAAGTATTTTACTAAATATTTTTGATAAAAGACCACCCACTGAAAAACTGCAAAAGCTTGTAGAAGCGGGATACACGCAATACGAACAAATGGCAGTAAATGACCGAACTCGAAACATATTGGAATTAGAAAATTCGCTTTCTGATTGGTGTTGGGCTTGCTGCATTCACTTTGCCCAAGTTGCTCGAATTAAACTTAAACCTATACAAATAGAAGGAAGTTTACGTCATCCTTGTGGTTTCGTAAGAGAAGCAGCAGCTGCATATTTAAGTATTGCATCCCCTCGTTTATTTATAAAAGTTATACCTCAGTTAAAAAACGATTCACATCCTCTTGTAATTGCTCAAGTTAATGAATTTATTGAAAAATATAAAATTGATGGGTAGTTGATAGTTGTTAGTGGATAGTTGTTAGTGGATAGTTGATAGTTGTTAGTTGATAGATATTTCTTAATAAATCAACAATTATTTGTCTTCATTCACATTCGCCTGGGAATGCAATTCCCCGCTCTTTTAGCAGAAGTCCATTAAAATGGACTATAACTAATCGTCTTTAAAAAACTAACAAGAAAAATTAAATGAATAAGTAACATAACTTCTAATTCTTAACTCCTAACTCTTAACTCCTAACTCTTAACTATTATTTCCATGTTAACCAGCGTCGATCGTTTATTATTTGTACGTCAAGTTCCGATTTTTAAAGAATTACGGGATGATTTTATTGTTCGATTGGCTTCTGCTATGAACGAACTTTGGTTTCCGCCAAATTGCAATATTTTTCGACAGGGAGAACAAGGACAATCTTTGTATATAGTTGTTTCTGGAAAAGTAAAAATTCATATGAATAACCGAACACTTACTGTTATTCCCCAAGGAAAATATTTTGGTGAAATGGCGGTATTTGATACTCAACCACGTTCGGCTTCTGCTACTACTTTGGAAGCTTGTGAATGTTTGGAATTAACTCAAGAACAACTTGATGATGCTATTGAAGAAACTCCCGAAATTGCAGTCAATATAATTCGCGAACTATCTCGGATAATTCGTAAGTTGAATAATGATGTTAATAGGATGAAGTAAATTACAAATATTTTTATTTTACAAATTTTTATTAGCAGTATTGTAGTGAATTACAAATATTTCTATTTTACAAATTTTTATTGGCAGTATTGTAGGGTGTGTTATGGCGCTATAGATGATTTTAATTATGACAAAATATATTTGTTAAGCGCCTAACGCACCGTTTTAACTAAATAGCCGCAATAGATAGTTGAATGGGAGCATC